>JAHWJM010000086.1 GCA_019348435.1 Actinomycetota bacterium | reverse complement strand
TGTTTCGACGTGAGTGACCCGGCCGCCGTCGGGGCCTTTGTGGACAAGACGGTGGCGACCTTCGGACGGCTCGACGTTCTGATGAACAATGCGGGGATCGCGAGCTTCGGCAAGGTCACGGAACTGTCCGACGAGGACTGGCGCAAGGTCATCGCGGTCGACCTGGATGCTGTCTTCTACGGCAGCCGGGCGGCGATGCCGCATCTGGCCCGGACCGGCGGGGTAATCGTCAACACCGCCTCGATTTCGGGCCTCTACGGCGATTACGGATTGTCGGCCTACAACGCGGCGAAGGGCGGCGTGGTCAACCTGACGCGCGCCATGGCGATCGATCACGCCCGCGACGGCGTGCGCGTGAACGTCGCGTGCGGCGGCGGCCTCGACCAGCTGGAGCAGGACGACTGGCTCGTCGAGCCGAAGCGCGACGGCGGCGACGACGTAGACGGCGGCGGCCACGGCGGACAGCAGGTAGGCGACCGGCGCGTCGGCGAAGCGGGTGGCCAGCTGCAGCCCGGCGCGGGAGGAGGCGGCGACGATCGGCGGCGTCGTGAGGCCGTTGATGGCGCTGCGCGAGGCGGGCGTGGTCGATCAGGTCGTCGTGCTCGACGACGATTCCCGCGATCGTACGGGCGCGATCGCGGCCGCATTGGGGGCGGAGGTCGTGCGGCCGGCTGCGCTGCTGCCGTCCTTCGGCCCGTTGCTCGGCAAGGGCGACGCGATGTGGCGCGCCCTCAGCGTCCTGACCGGCGACCTCGTGTGCTTCGTCGACGCCGATTCTGAAGACTTCGGCGCGCACTTCGCGACCGGGCTGCTCGGCCCGTTGATCTGCGCGCCGCGGCTGCAGTTCGTCAAGGGCTTCTACCGGCGCCCGTTCAAAACCGGCCCCGGACACGTCCAGCCGAGCGGCGGCGGCCGCGTCACGGCGCTGACGGCGCTCCCGCTCCTGACGGCCTTCTATCCCGAGCTCGCAGCGATCCGTCAGCCGCTGGCGGGCGAGTTCGCGGCACGGCGCGAACTGCTCGAGGGCCTGCCGTTCTGCACCGGCTACGCGGTCGAGATCGGCCTGCTCCTCGACATCTATGCCACCGCAGGCATCGACGTCATCGCCCAGGTCGACCTCGACGTGCGCCAGAACCGCCACCAGCCGCTGGAGGACCTCGCCCCGATGGCCGCCGCCGTCCTGGCCGCCGTGAGCAGGCGGCTCCGACGCGACGGACGTCTCACGGGTGAGGAGCGCTGTGACGAGTTGCCCGAGCGTCCGCCGCTGGCGGTCCTGCGCGCACTCGAGGGTGCGGCGACGTAGCGCCGGCCCGGTACGCGCAGCGAAGCCAGACCGCCGCGCGGGCGCTCGTGACGTCCGGGGGGTCAGCCTCACCCCCGGACACCGACAGGCGTCATGGCGCTGCGCGCCGCGTGGGACGATCCTGCTGGTCGTGTCCACCTCTGCGATCCATACCCACGCGGCGCGCTGGGGCCGCGATTTCGTCTTCAATCTGGCGGGCGTGGTCACCGCGGCGGTCGCGCTCATGCTGTGGACGCTCGGCAGCATCGTCAGCCTGGTCCTCGCGATCACCTACGTCGGGCTCTTCGCGGGGCTCGCAACGCTGCTGGCCATCCGCTGGCTGGCGCGCCTCGAGCGCCGTCGCGCGGCGATCGTGCTCGGGGAGCCGATCGAGGAGCGCTACCGGCCGCTGCGCGACGAGCCGCGCTCCTACGCGGCCAGGCTGCACGAGCTCGTCGGCGAGGCGACGACGTGGCGCGACTTCGCCTGGGCGGCGGGCTGGGGCTGGATCGGCCCGATCACGTCGATCCTCGCCGCCGGGCTGTGGGTCGCCGTGTTCGGAATGCTTTCGATGCCGGCCTGGTACTGGGCGATCCCCGGCGGCTTCGACGTCGGCATCCTCGCGATCGACACGCCGGCGCTCGCGCTTGCGACCACCGCCGCCGGGCTGCTGCTGATCCCGCTGTGCGGAGTGCTCGTGCGGGCGATCACGGTCGGCGAGCTGACCGCGATGCGCTTCGTGCTGCGACCGCGTGGCGAGGTGGCGGCGAGCCCGGCGGCGGCGGCGCCGCCCGCGCTTGGGCCGCCGTTCGAGCTGCACGTCTCGCTGTCGCTGCTTGCGGCGCTCGTCGTGACGATCGTCTGGCTGGCGACCGGCGGCCCGTTCTGGCCGGTCTGGGTCTGGTTCGGGCTCGGGGTTCTCGTCGCGCTGCACGCGGTCGCGCTGCGCAGTTGGGCAGCGCGCGGCGACGCCGAGCGGGCCTTCCGCGTCAAGGCCGAGTTCTGCGCGCTCATCGCCGGCTACCTGTGGATCCTCTGGGCCCTGTCGGGGGCGGGATATCCGTGGCCGATCTGGCCGATGCTCGGCATGGGCACCGCCGTAGCGCTGCGAGCCCTCGTGCTCTACGGCGACCGCCTGCCGTGGATCGACCGGCGCGCGCTCGTGCAGCGCGTCGACGTCCTGACGCGCACGCGGCAGGGCGCGCTCGACGTCCAGGCCGCCGAGCTGCGGCGCATCGAGCGCGACCTGCACGACGGTGCGCAGGCGCGGCTCGTCGCGCTGAGCATGCACCTCGGCCGCGCCGAGGAGCGCCTCGCCGACCAGCCGGAAGCCGCCGCGCTCGTGCGCCGCGCGCGCGAGGATGCGGGCCTCGCGATCGCCGAACTGCGCGACCTCGCCCGCGGCATCGCGCCGCCGATCCTCGCCGACCGCGGGCTGAAGGCGGCGATCGAGGCGCTTGCGCGCCGCTCGGCGATCGACGTGACGATCGACGGCGATTGCGATCGGCGGCCGCTGCCCGTCGTCGAGACGGCGGCCTACTTCGTCGTCGCCGAGGCGCTGACGAACGTCGCCAAGCACGCCGCCGGCGCGCCCGCGCACGTGCGCGTCACCCAGGACGCCGACGACAGACTCGTGCTCGAGGTCGCCGACGAGGGACCGGGCGGCGCCGACCCGCACGGCAGCGGGCTGAGCGGCCTGCGCAGCCGCGTCGAGGCGCTCGACGGCACGCTGTCGGTGGTCACCCCGCCCGCCGGCGGGACGACCGTGCGAGCGGAGCTGCCGTGCGGGCGGTGATCGTCGAAGACCTCGCGCTGCTGCGCGAGGGGATCGTCGCGCTGCTGCGCGAGAACGGCGTCGACGTCGTCGCCCAAGCCGAGGACGGGCCCGGCCTCGAGCGGATCGTCGCCGGCCACAAGCCCGACCTCGCGATCGTCGACGTGCGCCTGCCGCCGACGTTCACCGACGAGGGCCTGCGCGCCGCGATCGAGGCGCGCCGCCGGCACCCGGGCCTCGGGGTGCTCGTCCTGTCGCAGTACGTCGAGCCGGTCTACACCGCCGAGCTGCTGTCCTGCGGCGAGGCCGGCGTCGGCTACCTGCTCAAGGAGCGCGTCGGCGAGGTGCGCGCGTTCATCGACGCCGTGCAGCGCGTCGCCGGCGGCGGCACGGCGCTGGACCGCGAGGTCGTCGCCGAGCTCATGCGCGCGCGCCAGGCCGGCGGCGACGCCGGCGGCGCGCTCGGCTCGCTGACCCCGCGCGAGCGCGAGGTGCTCGAGCTCATGGCCGAGGGACGCTCGAACGCCGCCGTCGCGCGGGCGCTCGTCGTCAGCGCCGGCGCCGTCGAGAAGCACGTGCGCAACATCTTCGCCAAGCTCGACCTGCCCGCCAGCGACGACGACCACCGCCGCGTCCTCGCCGTGCTCGCCTACCTGCGCGCGGGCGCGGGCTGACAACGGCGGCGCGCGCCTAGGCGCCGGGACCGGCGCCCGGCGCATCGCGCGCCGAGGGCATGGCCTATGTTCTGGGCATGGCCACCGTTCCGCCGGACCTTCGCTACACCGAGACGCACGAGTGGGTGCGCGATCGCGAGAAGCTCGTCACCGTCGGGGTCACCGAGGCCGGCGCGGCGCAGCTCGGGACCGCCACCTTCGTCGAGCTGCCCTATCCGGGCGAGCTGCTGCAGAAGGGCACTCTGCTCTGCCGGATCCAAGCCGAGACGGGATCCAGGGCCGTGCACATGCCGTTCACCGCGAAGATCATGACCATCAACCCGATCCTCGCCGACCAGCCCGGGCTGATCACCAGCGATCCGTACGGAGCCGGCTGGATCGTGAAGATGGAGCCTGGTGACCCGGCTCACGTCGACGAGCTGCTGGACGCCGCGGCCTACGAGGCCTCGTTGTCGGACTAGCCCGACCGCGCGAGTGGGGGGCTAGCCTCACCCCGGTTCGCCCGCCCGCCGCAGCGATTTTGCGGCCCCCGCGCACGAGAGTGATCGCACGATCACGCACGACGATGGGGGCAGTCAATGAGACCGGCGAAGCTCGCGGCACGGGCAGGCCGCTGGAGCGCGCAGCATCGCAGGATCGCGATCCTCGGCTGGATCGCGTTCGTTGTCGCGGCGACCGTGGGCGGCGGCATGATCGGCACGAACTCGCTGAGCGACTCCGAGATGGGCAACGGCTCCTCGCGCGCCGCGGACATCGCGATCGACGCCGCTGGGTTTCGCGAGACCAGTGGCGAGCAGGTGCTGCTGCAGGCTCGCGCGGGCGCCGGCTCGCGCGCGGAGCTCGAACGGGCTGCGGCCGGGCTGGCGCAGCGGCTGAAGAGCATCCCGCACGTCGAGAACGTCGTCTCGCCGTTTGACGCGGGCGCGGCCGGACTCGTGACGCAGGACGGTCGATCGGCGCTGCTTTCGTTCGAGATCGCCGGCGACGACGACGCGGCCGTCGAGCGCGTCGACGCGACCCTGGCCGCGACCGCGGCCGTCCAGCGGGCGCACCCCGACCTGCGCGTCGAGCAGGTCGGAGCGGCTTCGGCGACCAAGGCGTTCGACCAGGCGATGCGCGAGGACTTCAAGCGCGCCGAAACGCTGTCGATCCCGCTGACGCTGGTCATCCTGCTGCTCGCCTTCGGCGCGCTCGTCGCCGCTGGCCTGCCGCTGCTGCTCGGCCTGACGGCGGTGGGAGCGACGCTCGGCCTGCTCGGGCCGATCAGCCAGCTCACGCCGGTCACCGACGAGATCGCCTCGGTCATCCTGCTCATCGGGCTCGCCGTCGGCGTCGACTACTCGATGTTCTACGTGCGTCGCGAGATGGAGGAGCGCGACAGGGGCAAGGGCGCGCAGGCGGCGCTGGCGGCGGCGGCGGCGACGTCCGGGCACGCGATCGTCGTGTCGGGCCTGATCGTGCTCATCTCGATGGCCGGGATGCTGCTGTCGGGCTCGGCGATCTTCGTGTCGTTCGGCGTCGGCACGATGATCGTCGTCGCGGTTGCGGTCGTCGGGTCGCTGACCTTCCTCCCGGCGATGCTCTCCTGGCTGGGCGAGAAGGGATGGACGGAGAAGGGTCGCGTGCCGATCCTCGGCCGGCTGCGCCATCGCGGCGCCGGGCGCTCGCGAGCGTGGGCCTGGGTCCTCGACCGCGTCCTCGCGCGACCGCGGACGGCGGCGAGCGTGGCGGCGCTGGCGCTCGTGGCGACGGCAGCGCCCGCGCTCGGCATGCATACGATCTCGCCGGGGATCGAGGGGCTGCCCCGCGACGTGCCGGTGCGCGTTGGCTACGAGCGCGTGCAGGCGGCGTTTCCCGGCACGGCCGAGCCCGCAGCGGTCGTCGTGCAGGCGGCGGACGTCACCGCGCCGCAGGTGCAGGCGGGGATCGCGCAGCTGCGCGAGCGCGCCGTCGCGAGCGGGCGCATGTCGGAGCCGATCGGCGTTCGCGTCAACCCCGAGCGGACGCTCGCCATCGTCGAGATCGCGCTGCAGGGCACCGGTGAGAGCGAGGAGGCGCTCGCGGCGCTCGCCGCGCTGCGCGACGACGTCATCCCGGCGACGATCGCACGCGTGCCCGGCACGACCGTCAACGTCACCGGCGCCACCGCGAGCAGCCGAGACTTCAACGCGTCGATGAAGTCCCACCTGCCGATCGTCTTCGGCTTCGTCCTCGGCGCGGCCTTCCTGCTGCTGCTCGTGACGTTCCGCTCGCTGGTCATCCCGCTCGCGGCGATCGTGCTGAACCTGCTGTCGGTCGGCGCCGGCTACGGCGTGCTGACGCTCGTCTTCCAGCATGGCTGGGGCGCCTCGTTGCTGGGCACCGAAGCCGTCGGCGGGATCACCTCATGGCTGCCGCTGTTTCTGTTCGTCGTGCTCTTCGGCCTCTCGATGGACTACCACGTCTTCATCATCAGCCGGATCCGGGAGGCGGTGCTTGGCGGCGCCCCGACCGATGAGGCCGTGGCGGAGGGGATCAAGTCGACGGCCGGCGTCGTGACGAGCGCGGCCGCCGTGATGATCGCCGTGTTCGCGATCTTCGCGACGCTCGGCGCGATCGAGTTCAAGCAGATGGGCATCGGACTGGCGGCGGCGATCCTGATCGACGCGACGATCGTGCGCGCGGTGCTGCTGCCCGCCACGATGAAACTGCTGGGCGACTGGAACTGGTACCTGCCGCGCGGCCTGTCGTGGCTGCCGCGGCGCGGGCAGCCGGTGCGCACGGCCACGCAGGCGCCGGCGGCGGCGTCGACGTCGACGTCCTCGCGCGCGTAGACAGCGGGTGGTTGGCCTGGGTCGTGGCGCGCAAGGTGCGATATCCGTACTCGGCGCGTCACGACCGAACCTGAGGCGGCTCTTGCGCCGCTCATCGCAGTATTCACGGCGCCCGAAACCTTGCCGTGGATCCGAGGCGGCGCAGGCGAATCATCCCCATGCGCCGCCGTACGCGATCATCTCCAGGGTGAACGCGATCACCGAGTACCTGCGCGAGCAGGTCGCCGCGCACCGTGCGACCGCCGCCGAGAATCCCGACGACCCGCGCTACCTGCAGAGCGCGGCGGCGCTCGAGGCGCTCGCCGCCTATGCCGACGCCGGTGCCGAGCAGGGCATCTTCCAGATGCGCTACCTGCTCGAGCACCACGTCGTCGACGGGCGCTTCGCGTGGGCCGATGGGCAGTGCGGGCGCTCGATCATGCACTTCGGCTTCGACGCGCCGGTGCGCAGCGAGGGCGAGCTCGATCAGTTCCTGATGGACCTCTGCGACATGGCGAAGTCCGACGCCGCGCGCCACATCGGCTCCAACGAGAGCGAGATCGACCGCGGCGACGCGCCGGCGCTCGCCAAGCGCTATGGGATCGGCGTCGACCGCGTCCACGGAGCGCTCGACGCCGGTCGCGGCATCCGCCACGTCTTCGCGATCGGGATCCCGTCCTGGCACGAGCTCACCGCGGAGACGCGCGCCGAGCTCGAGGCGATCGACGGGGCGATCGTCGAACCGGGCAAGGAGGCGGTCTACGGCAAGGACCCGCCGCTGATCGTCAAGAACGTGCCCGCCCCCGACGAGCGCCAGGCGCGCGAGCGGGTCGCGCAGATCGTCGGCATCGAGCCCGACGCGCTCGGTGCCTCGCCCTCGCAGCAGCGCGTGATCTGAGCGCGACGATGACCCCGCCCGACGCGCGCCCCGCGCCGGCGAACCCGCTTGCGGACGGCGTCTTCGCGATGTGGCTCTGCGAGGCCGCGATCGGCGCGGTGCTCGCCCTCGCCGCCGCGTTTGCGCTCGCGAGCTCCATCGGCGGCGCGCTGATGCCATGGCTGCCGGTGGCGGCGCTCCTCGGTGGCGTCGCCTGGGTCCTCTTCGTCCCGCGGGCGCGCCACGCGCGCTGGCGCTGGGAGCTGCACGAGGAGGAGCTCGACCTCCTGCACGGCGTCTGGAACGTCACGCGCACGATCGTGCCGCTCACGCGCATCCAGCACGTCGCGGTGCAGCGCACCGGGTGGACTCGCCTCTTCGGCGTCGTCGTCGTGCACGCGTACACCGCGGCGGGCGGCACGACGCTCCCGGGCCTGGAGCCCGCGGAGGCCGACGATCTGCGCGACCAGATCCTCGCGCGGCTGCGCACCCCCGATGACCTCTGACGCACCCCGCCAGCTGCACCACGGCGCCGTCGTCGTAGACGCGCTGCGCTCGACGATGCAGCTCTTCGCGGGCGTCGTGCTCGTCGCGGTCGTACGTGGGACCCCGCCGGGGCTCGCCGCGCTGCTCGCGCTCGCCAGCATCGCCGCCGGCCTGGGCCTGGGGTATGCGCGCTGGCGCAGGACGACGTACTGGCTGCAGGACGGCGCGCTGCACTACCGGTCGGGCCTGTTCACGCCCGACGAGAAGATCGTGCCGCGCGCCCGCGTGCAGTCGGTCGACACCTCGACCGGGCCGCTGCAGCGGCTGTTCGGCGTCGTCGAGGTGCGCGTCCAGGTTCCGGGCGCCGCCGACGCCGACGAGATCGTGCTCGCGGCGGTCACGCAGGAGGAGGCGGCGCGGTTGCGTCTTGCGCTCGGTCAGCCCGCGCCGGCGGCGCCCGACGAGCGCATCGCGCTCGGCATGAGCGACCTGCTGCTGGCCGCACTGACCGGACCGCAGATCAGCGTCGCGCTGTCGGCGGTCGCCGGCGTATACGCGCTGGCGCACAACGTCGTCGATGTCGAGGACGGAGGTGGGCTGCTCTCGCAGCTCGACTCGCCGGAAGCGATCGCGCTCGCGGCGGCCTCCCTGCTCGCCGCCGCGTACCTGCTGTCCTTCCTGGCGGCGATCGTCGTCTTCGCCGGCTTCGAGGTGCAACGCGATGCGTCCGTGCTGCGCATCCGCAGCGGGCTGCTCGCCCGGCGCGCCATCAGCATCCCCCTGGAGCGTGTCGACGGCGTCGTCATCGTCGAAGGCCTCGCCCGGGGGCCGCTCGGGCTCGCCGCGCTGCGCCTGGAGAGCGCCGCGCACGGGGGTGAGCAGGCGGCGGGCCGGACGCTGCACTTGCTGATCGACGGCTCGCCGCACGCATTCGCGCTCCAGAACATCTCGGCCGGCGGGATCATGGGCACCGACCCGGTCGGCCTCGTCCCCTCCACCAAGGTGCAGGTCCGCTTCGAAGGCGGCATCCTCGTCCCGGCAGAGGTGAAATGGATCGAGGGCTCCCTGACCGGCCTTGCTTTCTCCTCGCCCGTCCTGCTCGATCTCTCCCGCCCCGACTGAGCGGGTCCCCGGACCGGGTGAATATGGCTGTGTCGCCAGCAAGCAAGGTGGCGATCATCGGCAGATCGGAAGA
>JAHWJM010000085.1 GCA_019348435.1 Actinomycetota bacterium | reverse complement strand
GTGGTCGTTGGCGTTGAGGAAGTCGGTGGTCCGGCTGCGGTAGCCCTCGTTGGGCAGCTGGAGCGTGCCGATGATCCTCCGGGCCTCCGTCTCGACGAAGACCCGCTCGCGGCGGTAGTGCATCGCGCGGACTATAGGCGCGGCGACGCCAGGCCCGCCAGCCGGGCGGCGGCCTCGTCGAGGACCGCGTCGCGCTTGCAGAACGCGAAGCGCACGAGGTGCCTTCCCGCCCGCGGGTCGTCGTAGAAGACGGTGGTCGGCACGCCCACGACACCCGCGCGCCCGGGCAGCGCCGCGCAGAACGCCGGCCCGTCCTGCTCCCCCAGCGGGCGGATGTCGGCGTTGACGAAGTAGCCGCCCTGGGGCACCGATACGCCCAGCCCGGCGGCGGCCAGGCCTTCGCACAACCGGTTGCGGGCCGCCCGCAGCGCGGCGCGCAGCGGGGCGACGTGGCGCTCGGCGTCGCCCAGCGCGCCCGCCACCGCGACCTGCAGTGGCGTCCCGCCGGAAAAGGACAGAAACTGCTTCGCCGCCCGCACACCCGCGATGAGCTGCGTCGGCCCGCTGCACCAGCCGACCTTCCAGCCGGTGAACGAGAGCGACTTGCCGGCGCTCGAGATCGTCAGCGTGCGCTCGGCCATACCGGGCAGCGTCGCGAGCGGGATGTGCTCGCCCTCGAAGACGAGGTGCTCGTAGACCTCGTCGGTCACCGCGATGAGGTCGTGCTCGATGCACACCTTCGCGACCCCCTCGAGCTCGCCGCGGGTCAGCACGCGGCCGGTCGGGTTGTGCGGTGAGTTGAGCACGAGCATCCGCGCGCCGGCAGCGGCCGCCGCCAACGCGTCGAGGGGCAGCCCGAAGTCCGGCGGGTGCAGCGTCACGAGCCTGCGGGTCGCACCGGCGAGCGCGATCGTCGCCGCATAGGAGTCATAGAACGGCTCGATGACGACGACGTCGTCGCCGCCCTCGAGCAGGCCGAGCATCGTCGCCGCGATCGCCTCGGTGGCGCCGAACGTCACCTGCACGCCGTCGCGCGCGTCGACCTCGAGCCCGTAGCGGCGGCGCTGGTGCTCGGCGATGGCCGAGCATAGCTCGGGCACCCCCGCGATCGGCGCGTACTGGTTGGCGTGCCCGCTGCGCATCGCGGCCTCCGCGAGGGCGAGGATCTCCGCGGGCCCGTCGGTGTCGGGAAACCCCTGGCCGAGGTTGATCGCGCCGGTGCGCGCGGCCAGCGCCGACATCTCGCTGAAGATCGTGGTGCCGAACGGCCGGAGGCGGGTGCCGGTCACTCCTCGGGCATCCCGTCGCTGGCCAGGCTGCGGTTCGCGTAGCGCCAGTCGTCGGTGAGCTCCCGGCCGAACCAGGCCGGCGGCTGGAACGCGCGCGCGGCCTCCTCGTCGGGAAACTCGACCTCCGCGACGACGAGCCCGTCGAGCGGCCCGGAGTACTCGTCGACCTCGACCAGCAGCTCTGGCCGGTCCACCGGGCTCGCGAGGCGCACGCGCCGGCGCGTCTTCTGCACGCGACGGCCGTCGGTGAGCTCCCACAGCGCCTCGCCCTGCTGTGCCTCCAGCCTGATCTCCTCCTCGAGGCGCGCGCCACCGCGGCCCGCCTTGATCGTCAGGACCGATCCCTTCGGGCTGATCCGGATGCGCACCTCGGTATCGCCATCGAGCGCGATATAGCCCTGGCGGATGGGCTCGCGTCGCGCCAAGCGCATCGTCGGCGGCACGTCGCTCAGCAGGAACTTGCGCTCGATCTCCATTGCGCCTCCCATGCGTGTGGATACTGGCTCATCGGCGGCCTCACGCGAGCGCGATGCGCTTGCGCCGCCCGGCTCCCCACTCGGGGCGGTTCGACGTGAAGCGGTACATCGCGGCGGGTCGCCCGGGACCGGTGGCGCGCTGCTCGCCGGTGGCCTCGATCAGACCCGTCGCCTTGAGGTCCCGGCCGAACGTGGCCGGGTCGTAGCGGGTCTGAGCGATCGCCTCGTAGAGGCGGCGCGCCTCGCTGAGCGTGAACGCAGCCGGCAGCATGCCGACCATGATGTTCGACCACCACAGCTTGCCCTCGAGGCGCTCGACCGCCGCGTCGAGCACCTCGCGGTGGTCGAACGCCAGCGGCATGTCGCCGCGGGCCCAGATCCACAGCGCGCTTGGGTCGGGCACGACCGTGGCCGGCGGCACCGGCGCGAGATAGGCGATCGAGGGGATCCAGCCACGTGGGTCGCGGCCGGGGTCGGCGAACGCCCCGAGCTGCTCGACGTAGGGCGCCTCGAGCCCCGTCTTCTCGTGCAGCTTGCGCTGCGCGGTGTCCAGCGGGCGCTCGCCGATGCCGACAAAGCCGCCGGGCAGCGCACGCTCGTCGGCCTCGCGCGCGACGGTGAGCGCGAGCAGGTGGCCCTCGCGCACGGTCAGCACGACGACATCGGTCGCCAGCGCGGCGGGGGCGGCGTAGCCCTCGCTGTTGGTCGCCGTCCACTGCACCGGCCCACAGCTTAGGCAGTCACCGCGGAGAACTGGTCACAGCGCCCAGTACGTCCCGACGGTCCGTCGAGGTCGGCGCTAAGCGCGCCGAGCATGCGGGTAGGCCCTGCGCACCCACCGAAGGAGAGCGCATGTCAGACGGAGAGATCGACGAGACCAAGGGCCGCGGCAAGGAGGCGCTCGGTGACCTCACCGGCGACGAGGAGCTCAAGGACGAGGGCAAGGTCGACCGCGCCTCAGGCACGATCAAGGACAAGGTCGGTGGCGTCGCCGACAAGGCCAAGCAGATGCTGCGCAAGGACTGACGCCGGCCGGCCGGATCGCGCGCGTCAGCCTGGAAGGCCCAGGATCGTGCGCGCCTCGGCGGGCGTGGCGACCGGCCGGTCGAGCTCGGCCGCGATCCGGACGACGCGCTCCACGAGGGCGCCATTGCTCGCGGCTTCGCCGCGCCGAAACCAGAGGTTGTCCTCCAGGCCGGTGCGCACATGGCCGCCGGCGAGGATGCAGTAGGCGTTCAGCGGTAGCTGCGCACGCCCGATCGCGCACACCGACCACGGCCAGTCGGGCGGGATCATCCGCCGCAGGTGCTCGACCATCGCGACGTTCGCCGGCACGCCGCTGCCGGGCACGCCGAGCACGAACTGCATCACCATCGGCTCATCGAGCAGGCCCTCGTCACGAAGCTGCAGCGCGAGCCCCACGTGGCCGGTGTCGAAGCACTCGACCTCGGGGCGCACGGCGAACGCGCGGAACTTCTCGGCCATGCGCCGCAGGAACGGCAGGTCGCCCTCGAAGAGCTGCTCGCGGAAGTTGATCGAACCGCAGTCGAAGCTCGCCATCTCGGGGGCCAGCTCGAGCGGCCCGAGCCGCTCGTCGCGCACCGCGCGCCCGCCCGCGCTGCCACAGGAGAGGTTGATGATCGCCTCGCAGCCGGCGTCGTGCAGCGCGTCGACGAGGCCGCGGTAGGCCTCGCGGTCCTGGGTCGGCGTGCCGTCCGGCTCCCGCGCGTGCAGATGGACGACGGCCGCCCCCGCGCGCCACGCGGCGAGCGCGTCGGCGACGATCGCCTCGGGCGTGGCGGGGAGGTTCGGCCGGCGGCCGGGATCGGCGTCGATCGACCCGGTGATCGCGCACTGGATGACGACCGGATCGGCCATCGGCTACAACGAAGGGTCTGCCGTCTGGTGCCGTGGTCGCGTCAGGAGGCCTTGACGGCCGAGATGTCGATGGCGAGCTTGACCTTGTCGGAGACGAGGGTGTTGCCGCTGCCGAGCATCTGGTTGAACTTCATGTCGTAGTCGCCGCGGTTGAGCTGGCCGGTGATCTCGAGGCCCACGCGCTCGTTGCCCCACGGGTCGGACTCCGTTCCCTGGATCTCGGCGTGAAAGGTCTCCTCGTTCGTGACGCCGTTGATCGTCAGGTTGCCGGTGATCTTCAGCACGTCCTCGTCGAGCTGCTCGATGGACGTCGACTCGAAGGTGATCTCCGGGTTCGTCTCGGCGTTGAAGAAGTCGCCGGAGCGCAGATGGTCGTCGCGACCAGCCTCACCGGTGTCGATCGATGCGGTCTTGACCTTCCCGAACGCGCGGCTCGAGGCGAGGTTCTCGCCGATCTCCAGCGTGCCCTCGAACTCCTTGAACTCGCCGCGGACCGTGGCGATGCCGAGATGCTTGACGGCGAAGCCGACCTTCGAATGCGCGGCGTCGACGCTCCAGGTTCCGGTCGGGGCGAGGGTTGCGGTGCTCATTTCGGTGCCTCCTGAAGTTCATGGCTGATTGCTTGCTAGGGCAAACATAGCAAAGATAGTTGCGGGCGCAACCTTCGTCGCTATCCTGACGGACAGAGACCGATGCCCGAGGATCTGACCCGCAAACCTCAAGCGCGCAGCTGCTCGTACGAAACCGACGAAGACGGTCTGGCGCACTGGACCGAGGCGCACGCCGACGCCTGGATCGGCTTGCTCGAGACGCACAAGCAGCTCACCCGGGCGCTGGACGGCGAGCTGACCGCCAAGCACGGGTTGAGCCTCAGCGGTCTCGAGCTGCTCGCGCGGCTTGCCGCCGCCGACGACCGCCAGATGCATCTCACCGCCCTTGCCGGCGCCTCCGGGCTCAGCCTCAGCCGCGTCTCGCGGATCATCGGGGTGCTCGAGGAGCGCAAGCTCGTCGATCGCCATACGTGCCCCACCGACGCGCGTGCCGTCCACGCGCAGATCAACGGCGACGGCCTGGCGCTCGTGCGCGCCGCCCAAGCGACGCATTTCGCCTCGGTGCAGGCGATGTTCTTCGACCAGCTCGGCGAGAGCGAGATCCAGACGCTCGCGCAGGTGTTCGGGCGCTTTGCGCCACGCTCGGCCGCTGCCTGCGATGCGGGAGGTGAGCGATGATCGCCCGCGATCCAGCGCAGCGCGAAGCGACCGCCGCGCCTGCCCAGGGCAAGATCTCGCCGCTGACGACGGTGGGTGCCGTGCACCTGACCGTGGCGGACCTCGAACGCTCGCTGAGCTACTACCGCAGCGTCGTCGGGCTCCGCGTGCTCGACGCGGGTGCGGGGCGCGCGTCGCTGGGCGTCGCCGAGCGTGAGCTGCTCGTGCTCGCCGAGGCGCCCGGCGCACGGCCGGCGGTCGGCTACACCGGCCTGTACCACTTCGCGCTGCTGCTCGGGCAGCGCAGCGACCTGGCGCGCTGGCTGGCGCACGCCGCGCGCGATCGCGTGAAGCTCACAGGGCTCGCCGACCATTTCGTCAGCGAGGCGCTGTACCTCGGCGATCCCGACGGCCACGGGATCGAGATCTACTGGGACCGGCCGCGCGAGGTCTGGGAGGGACAGGTCGCCTCACGCATGACGACGCTGCCGCTCGACGTCGACAGCCTGCTCGGCGAGCTCGACGACCCGGCCGCGGAGCCGTTCGACGGGCTCACCGACGAGACCGTGATGGGCCACGTGCACCTCAAGGTGGCCGACATCCCGCAGACGGTCGCCTTCTATCGCGACGTGCTCGGGTTCGCCCTCATGGCGCAGCTCGGCGGGCAGGCGGCCTTCCTCAGCGCCGGCGGCTACCACCACCATCTCGGGGCGAACACCTGGGAGAGCCGCGGCGCGAGCGCGCCGCCAGCCGGCCTTGCGGCGCTGCGCCATGCGACGATCGTGCTGCCCGACGATCGCGAGCGCGAGCGCGTGCTCGCGCGGGCAGACGCGGTGGGACGCGTGCAGGACGGTCCGGACGGGACGGTCGTCCGCGACCCGTCGGGCAACGTGCTCGTGCTCGTCTAGCTCGCGGAGGCCGGCGACACCAGCACCGAGCACGGCCCCCCGTCCACGATCCGCTCGGCGACCGGCCCGAGCCCGCGGCGCACGGCGTCGCGTCGCCGTCCGACTACGACGAGGCTCGAGTCGGAGTCCTGCGCGAGCTGGCAGATGTGCGCCCCGACGTTCGCTCCGCACGCGACGTCGACCACGGGCTCGGCACCCGTCTGCTCGATGAGCGCGATCGACAGCTCCGCGAGCCGGTGGCGCGTGTGCGACCCGTAGCCTCGGCCCTGCACGTGGACAAGGTGCACGTATCCGGCACAGGCGGCGGCGATCGAGCCCGCGAGACCGACGACCGCGGCGGCGCCGGCGTTGTCGTCGACGGCGACGAAGATCCGCGGCCGCGTGCGGTCGGCGCGCGCGCCGGCGCGGGCGACGAGCACCGGCCCGCTGGCACGGCCGGCGAGCGCGCTGGCGACCGAGCCGGTCGCCGCGTCGCCGTCTCGCGCGTCACCGTGGCTGCCGACGACGAGCAGGGCGCTCGCCGCGGCGCGGGCGACGAGCGTGCCGGTGACGTCTGCCGCCCGCACGAGTTCGGTCTCGGCCGCCAGCGCGTGAGCGCCGGCGAGCGCCTGTGCCTGCTCGAGCGTCTGGCGTGCGCGATGGGCGGCGAGCGAGGCGACGCCGGTAGTAGGGCCGTCGCCGGCGGCGGTCGTGACCGCGACGAAGCACAGGCGCGCTGCGCACGGGGCGAAGGCGAGCGCCTCGCGGACGGCCTCGCCGCTGCCGCGGCTGCCGTCCACCGCGCACAGCACGCGGTCCAGAGCGGGGCGCCGGGGCTCTTCGAGCTGGCGGCGGGGAAGGATCGCCATGGTGATCAGGCCTCGGGGGGGAGAGGATGTTCGTCGATCGTCATGGTGGATGGATAGGCGACGAGTCGGACGTTGCCGATCCGGCCCGGTGGAAGCGGGCCGTCGGTCCAGCGGGCGGAGGCTGTCGCAACCGCAGCCGTTGCTTCAGGCGCTCGAGGCGCCCCGGGCGCTCGGGCCCGAACCGGGCGGGCGCACCTTCCAGGCCGCCGCCGTCACCGCGAGGGCGATCGCTCCGCCGGCGACGATGTCGCTCGGGTAGTGCTTGCGCGAGCGCAGCAGCGACCAGTGCGACGCGACTGTGGCGGCGGTCAGCGGGAGCGCCAGCACCGGAAGCTCCTGCGAGGCGCCGAACAGAAATGACAGGTCACTCGCGGTGTGCCCGGACGGAAAGGACGTCGTCAGCGGGCCCCCGAGGGCCATCAGGCGCGCGCCGCGCGGCCGGCGGCGCCCGATGGCGCGCTTGATCGGCAGGTGGATCAGAGCCGACGCGGCAGAGCAGGTCGCCCCGCGCACTGCGGCGCGCCGGCCGCGCGGCCCGGCGAGCGACAGCGCCACCGCGAACCCAACCCACAGCCGCAGGTTGCGCAGCTGGTCGCCGGCGCGGCTGGGCGCCGAGCGGCCGCGGCGCGAGCCGCGGCCGACGACCCGCGCCATGAGGCGCTCCTCACGACGACGACGGGAAACGCCGGCCTCCGCTCCGCCCGAGACACTCGCACATGGCAGGGGGATCCCCGGAGCCGGGGCATCGGCAACGTCGCGAACGACATTCGTCCTCTGCCGAACCCAAAGCCGCGTGAGAGGCGGCCGCGACCGGGTACATGCTCGCTATGTCACGGCTGCGGATCCTCATCGGATGCTGTCTCGCCGCGGCCGTGGGCCTGTTCGCGGCGGAGGTCGTCGCCCAGCAGCCACCCGCCGTGGAACGGATCGCGGCCGGCGTCACCGCGGCCGGTCAGGACGTCTCGGGTCTCACGGTGGCGGAGGCCGCCGTCCGGCTGCAGGGCGTCTACGGCGAGCGCCTCGAGCGCGGCTCGGTCAGCGTCCGGGCGGCAGACCTCACCTGGCGGCTGACGCCCGCCAAGGCGCGGGTGCGCTTCGATGCCCTGGCCAGCGCCCAGCGAGCGCTGGAGGCGGGCCGCAGCGCGTTCGGCAGCCCCGTCGACGTGCCGCTCGCCGTCGGCTACTCCAAGGCTCGCGTCGAGCGCTTCGCGGGCCGGATCGACCGGCGGCTGCGGCGCAAGCCGCGCGACGCGCAGCTGCGCATCTCCGTCACGCGCGTGGGCGTCACGCGCTCGCGCCGGGGCCGCGACATCGACGGCCGCCAGCTCGCGCGCGGCATCGGGCGGGCTCTGCGCGACCCGCGCATCGGCCGGGTCTTCAAGCCGACGCTGCTGCGCCCGAAGCCGAAGCTCACCGCCGACAAGCTGCGCCGTCGCGCCACGACCGTCATCACGATCCACCAGGCGACCTTTACGCTGCGTCTGTTCAAGAACTTCGCCGTCGTCAGGAGCTACAGGGTCGCCGTCGGACAATCGGGCTACCCGACCCCGCGCGGGCGCTTTGCCATCCAGAGCAAGCAGGTCAACCCGGTCTGGTCGGTTCCCAACGCGCCTTGGGCCGGCGAGCTCGCCGGCACGACCGTCTCCGGCGGCAGCGCGTCGAACCCGCTCAAGGCACGGTGGATGGGGATCGTCGGCGGCGTCGGCATCCACGGCACCGGCCAGGCGGCCTCGATCGGCACACGCGCATCGCACGGCTGCATCCGGATGCACGTCCCCGACGTCATCGAGCTGTTCGGCCGCGTTCCGATCGGGACTCCGGTGCTGATCGCCTGACGGCGCCGCAGGGCGGCGACGACCCTCGCGGCTGACGCCGCAGAGGGTCTCGCTCAAGCCGGCGTTGGCCGACCCGTCAGCTGACGGCGGCGGCCACCGTGGCCACCGTGGCTTGCCCGGGCGCCTCGGGCGCCGCCGCTGCAATTGCGATCGACGCCGCACGTGATCGCGCAAGGCGGCGGCGCCGAGCACCGCGAGCAGGACTGCGGCCCCGACCAGAACCGGCCCCGCTCCGGTGGAGGGCGACTGCAACAGCAATACGACGCCGGTCGTGAACGCTGCGACCAGGATTGCCCCGCGCCAGTCGATCGTCCCGCCGGCGGCACCTCGGGCCGGTGCGATGCGGGCGACGGGCTCGAGGACCAGCAGGGCCAGCGCCGGCAGCGCCAGCACGTAGCGCCAGCCGAGGAGTTGCGTGATGCCACCGCCGATCAGCGGCCCCGATCCCGACACGATGCTCACGACAGCGGTCAGCGCACCCAGCGCCTTGCCCCGCGCTACGCCTTCGTAGCGCGCGGCGAGCACACCCAGTGCCAGGACGGGTACGGCCCCCGCCCCCATCCCCTGCACCAGCCGGCCGATGATGAGCGAGGGAAAATTCCACGCCATCGCCGAGGCCACGGAACCAACCGCGAACAGCACC
>JAHWJM010000084.1 GCA_019348435.1 Actinomycetota bacterium | reverse complement strand
CGCTGTATGCGTCGGTCGGAGCGGTCCGGACGATCCGCACACCGCCGTATCCGGCGACGCACAACATCGGAACGGCGCGGATGAGCGAGCGGCCACAGGACGGCGTCGTCAACGCGTTCGGGCAGGCGCACGACGTGCCCAACCTCTTCGTGTCCGACGCCAGCCAGTTCACGACGGGCGCCGCCGCCAACCCGACGCTCACGATCGTCGCGCTCGCGATCCGCCAGGCCGAGTACATCACCGAGCAGCTGCGCGCCGGCTCGATCCCGACGGGCCATGCCGTCTGGGAGGGCCGCGATCCCGGAGGCCCGGCGCCGGACGTCGGCAACGTGCCCGAGCCCCAGTCCGCCGAACAGCCCGCATGAACAGTCAGGAGCAGCAGATGCCCAAGCAGTACGTCCACACCTGCGTCCGCGTCCTCGATCCGGAGGCCTCGCAGCGTTTCTATGAGGCGCTCGGCTTCGAGCCGCGCGGGCGGCTGAACTTCGAGACGGCGTACAACCTGTACATGGGATTGCCGGGCGGCGGCGACGTGCTCGAGCTGACCGTCAACCTCGGCCAGGAGGAGCCCTACGACCTCGGGACGGGCTACAACCACATGGCGCTGACGGTCGACGACATCAACGCCACGCTCGCGTCGCTCGAGCCGCTCGGCGTGCAGCCCGAGAAGCCGCCGTTTCACCCGGGCGGACGCGAGGACCTCCCGCTCATCGCGTTCATCGCCGACCCCGACGGCTACCGCATCGAGCTGATCGACGGCGGCCGCTTCGATACGCCGCAGGACCCGGCGCCGTAGCGAGCGTTGCAGCCGGGCGGCCGGCGGCCTGCGCTGGCGTAAGACCTCACGCCGCGCACCGGGCGCACCTATGATCGGCCGGTGTCACCGGCCGGGACTCGCCCTCGTACGCTCACTCTGGCGAGCGGCCTGTCGATCGCCGCGCTGCTCGCCGCGATCGACATGTCGATCGGGTCGTCGTTCGTCCTCGTCGGCCTTGTCGTCTTCGCGCCGCTCATCAGCAGCCTGTTCGGCGCGCCGCGCGACGTCGCGATCGTCGGCGCGGTGGCGGCCATGCTCGTCGCGCTCAGCGGCTTCTGGAACGACAATCTCGGCGAGGGCATCTACTTCCAGCGCCTCCTCGTCTGCGTCGCGATCACGATCATCGCGGTCGTCGCCGCCCGCAATCGCGACCGCACCCACCGCGACCGCGAGCGCTTCGCCGTCCTCGCCGCGACCGGCGAGATCGCCGACGGCACGCGCGACCTCCCCACCACCGTGGCCGCGCTCAACGAGCTGCTCGTGCCGGCGGTCGCCGACGTCTGCATCGTCGACGCGGTCAGCGGCGGCGAGATCCGGCGCCTGGCGGTGCGCGCCGCAGGCCCGCGAGGCGACGAGATCGCAGCGACGTTCTCGGGCCGCCAGCCGCTGGCGCCCGACGACCCGCGGATCCCGCAGCAGCCGTTTCTCGCCGAGCATGTCGACGACGATCTGCTGCGCCGCCTGGCGGCCGACGACGACGAGCTCGAGCGCCTGCGCGCGGCGCAGATCGGCTCTGCGATCGTCGTTCCGCTGCGCGCCCGCGGGCGCCGGCTCGGCGCGCTGGTCATGCTCGTCACCGCGCATTCGCAACGACGCTACGGGCGCGACGACCTCGAGTTCGCCAGGGCCCTCGCCGGCCGCGCCGCGCTCGCGCTCGACAACGCCGGGCTGTTCGCCGAGCTGGAGACGATCGAGGCCCAGCTGACGGCGGTGCTGTCCACGCTCGCCGAGGCGGTCACCGTGGAGCACACCGGCGGGGGGCTCATCTATGCCAACGAGGCGGCGGCGCAGATGCTCGCCTACGAATCCGCTCAAGAGCTGCTCGCCACACCGATCGACGAAGTCGTCAACGCGTTCGACTCGACCAAGGAGGACGGTTCGCCGCTGCGTCTGGAGGATCTCCCGGGGCGCCAGCTGCTGGCCGGCGAGCGCGCGCCCGAGCCGCTCGTGGTGCGCGCCGTGAACAAGCGCACGGGCGACGTCGACTGGCGCGTGACGAAGGCCTCGGGCGTCTACGGCGCCGACGGCGAGCTCAAGCTCGTCGTCAACGTCATCGAGGACATCACCGAGGTCAAGCGGGCCGAACTGGCCCAGCGCATGCTGGCGCGCGCGGGCGAGCTGCTGTCCTCCTCCCTCGACTACGAACGGACGCTTCAGCAGGTCGCCGAGCTTGCCGTGCCGGAGCTCGGCGACTGGTGCGCGGTGACGCTGCCCGACGGCCACGGCTTCGCCCGCACGGTCGCCGTGGCGCACGCCGATCCCGAGAAGGTCGCGCTCGCGCGGAGGATCGGCGAGCTCTATCCGGCGCGCCTGGATGCGCCGAGCCCCGTGGCGCAGCTCCTGCGCGACGGCCAGCCCCACCTCGCCAACGACATACCCGACGAGATGCTCTCCGACGTCGCCCAGGACGAGCAGCACCTCGAGCTGCTGCGCGGCGTCGGCATGCGGGCAGCGCTGCTCGTGCCGATGACGGCGGGCGGCAAGATCATCGGCGCGCTGACGCTGATCAGCGCCGAGTCGGGGCGCCGCTTCAGCGACGCCGACGTCGGCCTCGCGGCGGAGCTGGCTCGCCGCGCCGGGGCCGCGGTCGAGAACGCGCGGCTGTACACCGAGCGCTCGAACATCGCCCGCACGCTGCAGACGAGCCTGCTGCCCAGGAGCCTGCCGAACATGCCGGGCTGGAGGGCCGCGACCCTGTACCGCGCGGCCGGCGACGAGAACTGGGTCGGCGGCGACTTCTACGACGCGATCGCGGTGGAGGGCGGCTGGCTGGCGATCATCGGCGACGTGGTCGGCCGCGGCGCGCCGGCGGCCGCGCTCACCGGCCTGGCGCGCCACACGTTGCGCACGGCGGCAACGCTGCTCGACGATCCGCTCCACGCGGTGAAGACGCTCAACGACGAGCTGCTCGCCCGCGACGACATGTCGCTGTGCTCCGTGGCCGCGGTCCTGCTCTGCGACGGTGACGCGGGCACCGCGACCGCCGACGTCGTGTGCGCGGGCCATCCGCTGCCGCTGCTCGTGCGCGACGGCGAGGTGCGGGCGGTCGGCGAGTACTCCCCGATGCTCGGCGCCTACGCGATCGAGACGTGGACCTGCACGAAGGTCGACCTCGAGCCCGGCGACGTGCTCGCGCTGTTCACCGACGGCGTGTTCGACGCCGTCGGCGCCGACGGACGCTTCGGCGAGGAGCGCCTCGCACGCACGCTCGCGGGCGCGACGGATGCCGATGACGCGGTGGCGCGCATCGACGCCGCCCTGAGCGCCTTCGCCACCGGCGCGCAGAGCGACGACACCGCGGTGCTGGCCGTGCAGCGCGTTGCGGTCGCCGCGATCGCGGACCATCACTGAACCTGGCGCTACCGTTCGGTCATGCCCACGATCGTCACCTCCACGCTGGCCAATGGCCTGCCCCTGCACCGGATCGGCATCGACGGAACGCGCGCGGTCACGATCCTCGTCGCGTTCGACGCCGGCGCGCGCACCGAGCGCCCCGAGGAGAACGGCATGGCGCACTTCCTCGAGCACCTCGTCTTCAAGGGCGGGGAGAAGTTCCCGCACTACCGCGACGTCAACGAGACCGCGGAGCGCCTGGGCGGGTCGCTGAACGCCTACACGTCGCATGACCTTGTCGCCTTCCACATCACCGTGCGCGCCGAGGCGGCGGCCGACGCGGCCGACCTGCTGACGGACTTCGTCGGTCGCCCCCACGTCGACGCCGAGGAGCTCGACAGGGAGCGCGGTGTCGTCATCCAGGAGATCCAGCGCTACAAGGACGAGCCCTCGTCGGTCGCGGAGGAGCTGATCGATCGCGCGGCGTTCGGCGAGCATCCGCTCGGGCGCCCGGTGCTCGGCCCCGAGGAGCACCTGCGCACGTTCACGCGCGACGGGATCCTCGAGTTTCGCAACCGCCGCTGGGCGGGCTCGCGCGGCGGCGCGTTCATCGTCGGCAACCTCGAGCACGTCGCCGCCGACGGCGCCTTCTCGCAGCTCTTCGAGCGCTTCCCGACGCTGCCGGCGCCGGAGCCGTTCGAGCCCGCACCGCCGTTTGCACCCAAGGTCATCGTCCAGGAGCGCGAGACCAACCAGTCGCACCTGCGGATGTCCTACCGCCCGCAGGTCGACGTCTCGGATCCCGCCAACCGCGCGGCGATGTCGATCTACGCGACGCTGCTGGGCGGCTCGATGAGCTCGCGCCTGTTCGACGAGATCCGCGAGCAGCGCGGCTTGGCCTACTCCGTCTACGGGGTGTCGCATTCGCATGCCGACGTGCCGCTGCTACAGCTGGCCGCCGGCCTGGACTCGACGAAGTGCATCGAGGCCTACACGCGCATGCGCGAGATCGTCAGCGAGCTGCGCGACGACGGCCCGACGCAGGCCGAGGTGGAGCGGGCGCGCGCGTACGCGGCCGGCCGCCGCGTGCTGGCCTTCGAGAACACGAACGCCGTCGCGCGCTACGCCGCCGCGCAGTCGATCGTGTTCGGCGAGAAGATCGACCCCGACGCAGCGATCGCGGCGCTGGACGCCGTGACGCTCGAGGAGGTCGCCGAGGTGGCGCGCGACGTCGCCGACACGCTGGCGGTCGCCTGCGTCGGGCCGCACAGCGAGGGTGACTTCAGCTGAGCCCGCATCGAGCCTGAACCACGGCGAGCTCGCACGCTACGCCGGTCGCGTCGGCGACCGCTGGCCGCTGGAGCGCGCGGTGCTGGGCGGCGCCCGTGTGGCGGACCTGCGCGGCGCACCTCCGCAGCGCGAGCGCGGCCCGGAGTACGTGGTGGTGCTGGTCTCGGGTGCCTTCGACGGCATGCCGTGGCTCGAGCGCGTCTACCACGCGGGCAACCTGTGGGACGCAAGCGAGATGGGCGCTCGGGCCGACATGCACTGCTACACCCCGGCCGAGCTCGAGCGCAAGGTCGCGAGCCTGCGCGTGGTGCGCGACGCGGTGAGCGGCGGGCTGGACCTGCTGACGGACGGCCGAAGCTAGGTGAACAGCTGCTCCGCGTCGTCGCTTGCGGTGCTGCGCGCGCTTCGGTACGGCGGCGGACAGTTCTCTTACGGCAGCGTGCTGGCCGGGGTGGTCGAAGAAACGTCGCGTATACAGACGGAATCTCGACGACCCCCCTCCGCTGGCGGCGCCGCCCGGGGCCAACGGCCAAGCCACGACATCCGGTCTACGCCGACAACGCGGCCACGGGAACCAGCCCGGCAGAAGACCTTGACGCAGAGCGACCGCCACGACACCGAGGAGCCCCCTACGACCTAATCCAGGTTGCCGCAGAGGTTCAACCCGTACGCCACGGCGAGCCGATCTGACGCCGCACGCGTGGCGCGGAATGCGTCCAGCGCCCTGCGCAGGTTGTTGCCCGCGACGCTGAGCGCCTGCCGGTCGGTGCCCTCGGCCGCCTGCAGGAAGGCATCGGAGGCTTCGCGCAGCCGGTCGAGGAGCGGTTCGGAGCGGCGCACCGAGTTGACGTACGCCTGCGCCTGCGTCCGCGCGGCGCCGCTCGCCGGCAGCTCCACGTCGCTGAGGCGCTCGCCGAAGCGCTCGTAGAGGTCGGCGAGGACGTGGTTGGCGTCGGCGACCTCCTTCGGCGTGCCGGGGTCCTTCAGGCCGGCCTCGCTGAACTCGCCGGCGAAGCTCTCGCAGATGCCGTCGGCCTCGAGGATGAAGCTCTCCTTCGTCTGCGGCGCGTCGTCGCCCCCGCAGCCGCTCAGCAGCGCGAGCCCCGCGACGAGCGTGAGGACGAGCACGATCAGCGAGCGGGAGCGAGACGTCAGCACCGCGTCAGCCTAGACGTCGGCTGCGCGCTGCGAGCCGTCAGGAGATCGCGATCATCCGCTCGATCGGCACCCGCGCGCGCTCGGCGACGTCGGCCGGGACCTTGACCTCGTGGACGAGGTCGCGCAGGGCGTCGCGCAGCTTGGGCAGCGTGATCATCTTCATGTAGACGCAGGCCGCCCGCTCGTTGGCGGCGATGAACTCGGTGTCCGGCGCCACCGCGCGCAACGGGTGCAGCATGCCGGTCTCGGTCGCGACGATGGCCTTGCGGCCCGGGCGCCCGGGGTCCGATTGCGCCGCGGCGGCGTCCTGCGCGTACTTGAGCATCCCGCCGGTCGACAGCATGTGGACGCCTTCGGGGTCCATATCGCCGGCAGCGACGTACTCCATCACCGAGGTCGAGCAGCCGCACTCCGGATGGATGAGGAAATCGGCCCCGGGATGTTCCGCGCGGACGTGCTCGATGTCGCGCGGGCGGATCCCGGCGTGGACGTGGCACTCCCCATCCCAGACGTGCAGCGAGCGGCCGATGCGGCGTTCGACGTAGGCGCCGAGGAACATGTCCGGCCCGAACAGGATCTCGGTCTCCGCCCCATGCTCGCGCAGGATGTGCTCGACGACGGAGACCGCGTTGGCCGACGTCACGCAGTAGTCCGTGAGCGCCTTGACGGCCGCCGTCGTGTTGACGTACATGACGGTGATCGCGCCGGGGTGCTGGGCCTGCCACGCGCGCAGCTGATCGGGGGTGATGGCGTCGGCGAGCGAGCAGCCGGCGTCGACGTCGGGGATCAAGACCGTCTTGTCGGGCGACAGGATCGACGCGGTCTCGGCCATGAAGTGCACCCCGCAGAACGCGATCACGTTCGCCTGCGAGGCGGCCGCCTGACGCGAGAGGCCGAGCGAGTCGCCGACGTAGTCGGCGACGTCCTGGATCTCGGGGAGCTGGTAGTTGTGGGCGAGGATGACCGCGTCGCGCTCGTGTGCGAGCGTGCGCACCTCGTCCTGCAGGGCAGCCACGTCATAGAGCTGTAGAAGCGTCACGGCAGCGCCTCCATGAGGAGCGACAGGTCCAGGGCCGGAGCGGAGTGCGTAAGCGCTCCGATCGATATCCATTCTACGCCCGTCTCCGCGTAGCCCCGGAGCGTGTCGAAGCCGATCCCGCCGCTGGCCTCCAGGCGCGCGCGTCCGGCCACATGGGAGACCGCGGCGCGCAGCTGGCGTGGTTGCATGTTGTCGAGCAGGATCCGGGTCGCGCCCGCCTGCAGCGCCTCGTCGACCTCGGCGAGCGTCGCGCACTCGACCTCCAGCGGCAGGTCGGGAAACGCAGCCGTCGCCGCGCGCACCGCTGCCCCGATGCCGCCCGCCAATGTGGCGTGATTCTCCTTGATGATCACCATGTCGTACAGCCCGGCGCGGTGGTTGACCCCGCCGCCGGCGGCGACGGCGGCCTTCTCGAGCGCCCGCAGGCCGGGCGTGGTCTTGCGGGTGTCGAGGATCTGGGCGCCGGTGCCCTCGACCGCGCGCACGCAGCGCGCCGTCAGCGTCGCGACGCCCGACAGTCGCTGCAGGAAGTTCAGCGCGGTGCGCTCCGCGGCGAGCAGCGCGCGAGCGTCGCCGGTCGCCCGCAGGACGGGCGCCGGCGGCTCGCGCCACCGGGCCTCCGGACCCAGACGCTCGAGCTGCACGCCGGGATCGAGTGCGCGGAACGTCGCCTCCGCGGCGTCGAGCCCGAAGAGGACCCCCGCCGCCTGCTGCGTGATCGTCGCGACGGCGCGCGTGCCGACCGGAACCGTCGCCTGCGACGTTGCGTCGCCCGTGCCGACGTCCTCGGCAAGCGCGCGCGCGACGAGCTCGGCGAGCGTCTGTGCGACGAGCCCGGCGAGCGTCTGTGCGTCAGGGCTCATGAGACGGCGCAGGATACGGGGAAGATGGGTCTGCGATGATCGACCTCGACGCGTGGCTGCCCGACCCTGAGATCACGACATGCCACAGCCGCACGGCCGCGGTGGACCCAGACACGCTGTGGGCCGCCGCGCGCAGCGTGCGCCTGGACCAGACGCGGACGATCGGGCACCTCGTGCGGTGGCGGATCCCCGGCGTGCCGCCCGACCAGTCGTTCATGGGCCTGCTCTGCAACGAGCCCTTCACGCTGCTCGACGAGGGCCCGCACCACGCGATCTCCGGCCTCTGCGGGCGCATCTGGACGCTCTCCCGCGACTACGCCGATCTCGCCGGGCCTGGCGACTTCCTCGCCTGGAGCGTGCCCCGCACCGTGCGCGTCCTGTTCGCCCACTGGGTGACGGCCGAACCCGGCGGATCGTCGAGCACGATCTTCAGCGAGGCTCGCGTCGCGCCGACCGATCGGGTGGCGACGATGCGCCTGCGCGCCCTCTGGCTCGCGGTCGGGCCCTTCGAGCGCCTGATCGGCGCCGAGGCCCTGGCGCTCGCGGCGACAGAGGCCGAGCGGCTGGCCGAGGTCGGCCGCCGGCCCTGACAGGATCCCTCCTCGTGTTCGCCGCGCCCACGCCGCCGCCGCTCGCCGAGCTGTTCGCCGACGCTGGCCGGCCGCGCTGCTACGTCGCCAGCCCGCTTGGCTTCTCGGAGCCCGGGCGCGCGTACTACGCCCAGCGCTACCTGCCCGCACTCGCAGAGCACGTCGAGCCGGTGGACCCCTGGGCGCTGTCGCTGCCCGACGAGTTCGCGGCCGCGCGAGAGGACGGGCGCGAGCACGCGTTCGCGATCGAGGTCGGCGAGCGCAACGCGGCCGCGATCCGCGGCGCGCGGCTGCTGATCGCCCAGCTCGACGGCCAAGAGGTCGACGCCGGCACCGCGGCTGAGGTCGGCTACGCGGCGGCGCTCGGTCTGCCCTGCCTCGGCGTGCGCAGTGACGTGCGCACGTCTGGCGAGCCGGGCATGCGCGTGAACCTCCAGCTCGAGGCGTTCATCGTCCTGTCCGGCGGCTTCATCGCGCGCTCGCTCGACGAGCTCGTGTCGCGCCTGGCGCAGCTGCGCGCCGCCTGAGCTCTCCCGCTGATCGGCGCTAGGCGACAGATGCGCCGCGCAGCAGGTACGCGCGCACGAAGCCGTCGAGATCGCCGTCGAGCACCCGGCCGGCGTCGCCCATCTCGTGATCGGTGCGGTGGTCCTTGACCATCGTGTACGGGTGCAGCACGTAGGAGCGGATCTGCGAGCCGAAGTTCACGTCCTGCGCGTCCCCCCGCTCGCGCGCGATCTCCTCCAGCCGCTTGCGCTCCTCGCGCTCGACGAGCTTCGAGCGCAGCATCTTCATCGCCGTCTCGCGGTTCTGCGTCTGCGAGCGCT
>JAHWJM010000083.1 GCA_019348435.1 Actinomycetota bacterium | reverse complement strand
GCCCGCGCCGGACTTGCTGCGCGCGGCAGCCTTCGTGCCAGTTGCCATACTGCCCATCCCCCAACGGTCGCTCGTCCCAACCGACGCACCTTACCCGAGCACACCGGGTGTCAAACCCCGCGTGGCCGCAGCAACCGTCGGGCGCGCCGCGCCGTGAGCTCCGGGTCGGCGCCGCCCCCGGTCTCGAGCGCTCAGACCAGCGCCATCTGCTCGTCGTGCGCGGCGACGGCGCGCAACCGCTCGATCGCGCTGCGGATCAGCCGCGAGACCTGCATCTGGCTGACGCCGAGCAGGCTGCCGATCTCGCTCTGCGTCAGATCCTCCTCGAAGCGCAGCCGCAGGATCTCGCGGTCGCGCTCGCAGAGGCCGCGGCTGAGCTGTTCGGTCAGCACGCGCTCCTCCGCGCGCTCAAAGCCCGAGTCGACGTCCCCGAAGAGGTCGCCCAGCGTCCGCGTCTCGTCGCCGCGGTCAAAGGGGGAGTCGAGCGACGCTCCGTGCTGTGCTCGCCCTGCCTCCAGACCCTCCAGCACCTCCTCGGCCGTCAGCCCGAGCGCCTCGGCGAGTTGCCCCACGGTCGGCGCGTGATGCAGCTTCTCGCTCAGGCGCTCACCGGCGCGCTCGATGCGCAGCGCGCGCTCGAGCAGGTCGCGCGGCGGGCGCACCGTCCAGGTGCGGTCGCGGAAGTAGCGCTTGAGCTCGCCGACGATCGTCGGCACGGCGTACGACGAGAACGCGACCTCGCGCCCCACGTCGAAGCCGTCGATCGCCTTGAGCAGTCCGATGCAGGCGACCTGGAAGACGTCGTCGTAGGTGTCGTGGCCGCACGAGTAGCGATGCGCCAGCTTGCGGGCGAGCGGCATGAAGCGCTCGGCAAGGGCGTCGCGGGCGTGCGGGTCGCCGTCGGCCATTCGCTGCAGCAGCCAGCGATCGTGCTGCGCGCGTGCAGCGTTTGGTGGGTGAAACGTCGGTGTCACGCATGCCTCCGGTCATGTTGGACTGACACGAAGCCTGCGCGTGCACCCTGGGACGATGCCGAACGTCTTCGAAACTCTGCGAACGCGCCTTCACCGCGGGGGCAGCGAAGACACTTCGATCATCCTACCCAAGCATGTCCGCCGACGAACCCGGTCGGCTATGAACGCTTCTCCGCCGCGCTGTATGCGAGCTGCGCAGCGTCGGCGATCGCGTGCGCGCTCCACATCGCCGTGAGCAGCCGCGTCAGGCGCGGCGCGGCGACGTGGCCCACGGTGAACGCGCCGGCGATCCACTGCGCCAGGCAGTAGGGGCAGACGAGCAGCTCGCCGATCGCGAGCTGCAGGCCGCTGCCGCGCGGTTGCTCGTCGACCTCGGCGTGTCCCGTCGTGCGCTGGAAGCGCGTGAAGGGGGCGCGCGCGAACCCCGTGACCTTGTCGCGCGCGATGAGGCGGCTGAGCTTGTGCGTCGCGAGGCCCGTGAGCACGATGTCCTTGGCCCGATAGTCCTGGGGCAGCGCATAGCCCGCGCGGCGGGCGGCGATCAGCGCCCCGACGAAGCTCACGGAGAAGATCGACGACAGCAGCGAATAGCTCCCGAGCGGCCGCTCCTCGCCGTCCTGCGTGTAGCCGTCGAGCGGGGACCTTCTAGAGCTTCCGGAAGACGTTGAGGGCATGCGCGGGGGAATTCCCGCACTCCGGGCGCAGCAATCGGCAATCGCTCTCGAGCTCGTCCCGTTGGCGCCGACGACGCCGCCTGTCCTACATCTGCGGGTTTCAGCCGCCCGCGGCGACCACGATCAGCCAAGCCGCACGTAGCCGAGCGCGCTTCCCGGCGCGTGGACGCGGCGCGAGACCTGATCGGAGGAGTTGCCCTCGATCGTCTGGATGCGCCCGTCGGGGAGGACCGACTCGACGATCCCGATGTGCTCGTCCCAGACGATCAGGTCACCGGGGCTGGGCGGCTGCCCGGCGCTCGCGGGGGTCGCGCGGCCGGTCCGCTGCGCCCACGCATAGAGCGCGTCCACCGAGCCGAAGCCCTGACCCTGCTCGCCGACCGGCGTGCCCGCCTGCTTGGCCGCCCAGGAGACGAAGTACGCGCACCACGGCCCGACGCCGCTGCCGGCCGTCGCCGTCCGGTACTCGGCGATCCGCGGCGAGTCGTTGGAGCCCGGCGGCTGCTCGGCCTGGCCGACCTCGCCCTGGACCGCGGCCACGATGGTCGCGCCGGTCGCGCCGGCGGGGGGCTGGGCGGCGGCCGGGCCCGCGCTGGCGCCGGCCTGTGCCAGCAGCGCCTGGAAGGACTGCCCGCCCGCCGCGGCGGGCCCAGCGGGAGGGCGCGCGGGGGGCGAGATGAGCGCCTGCAGCTCGGAGACGCGCGCCATCACGAGGTCGAAGCTCATCGCCCTGGTGATCGGCATCCGGCGGCGGAAGTTGAGCCCCTAACGACGGCGACGGGCGGCCTTGCGGCCGCCCGTCGTGTCCTCCGTCATGCGTCTCCCGGCGGGGCTAGCCCAGTAGGCTGAGCACGCCCTGCGAGGACTGGTTGGCCTGCGCGAGCATGCTCGTCCCGGCCTGCTGCAGGATCTGCAGCTTGGTGAACTGCACCATCTCGCGCGCCATGTCGACGTCGCGGATCCGGCTCTCGGACGCCACCAGGTTCTCGGTGTACGTCGAGAGGTCGTTGAGCGTGTACTCGAGGCGGTTCTGCACCGCGCCGAAGGTCGCCCGCTGGCTGGAGACGTTCGTGATTGACGTGTCGATGTTCTGGATCGCGCTGACATTGGCCAGGCAGAACGTCGTGGTCGGGACCGACGCGCCCAGCGAGATCGTCGCCACCGAGATGATCTGGGCGTCCTCGGCCCCGATCTGGAACGAGATCGTGCCCGCGGCGTTGAGCAGCTTGATGCCGTTGAACTCGGCGCTGCGCCCGATCCGGTCGATCTCGCTGGCGAGCTGGTTGACCTCGGACGCCAGCGCGGCCTTGTCGGTGTCCGACAGCGTGCCGTTCTTGTACTGCACGGCGAGCTCGCGGACGCGCTGGAGCATCGAGTGGACCTCCTGCAGCGAGCCCTCCGCCGTCTGCACGAGCGAGACCGCGTCCTGCGCGTTGCGCGAGGCCTGCTGAAGGCCGCGGGTCTGGGCGCGCAGCTTCTCGCTGATCGCCAGGCCGGCGGCGTCGTCGGCCGCACGGTTGATGCGGTAGCCCGACGACAGGCGCTCCATCGACTTGGCCAGCTGGCTGGACGTGCCGACGAGGTTGCGATGCGCGTTGAACGCCTCGACGTTGTTCTGGATCCTGAGGCCCATGACATCATCTCCTTGATGACGGTGGTTGGTATGGCCGGGGCGACTCCATGTCGCCCTCTTCCTCCAACGTCATCGGCCGCGGGCGGCGGAGCTTGAGGCGCCGTCCAGAGCGGCTGGACGCCGTGCTCACGCGATCGCGATCGCGCGCAGCAGGTCCTCGTCGGGTCGCGCGATCCCCCGAGCCTGCCAGTCGCGCACGCGCCGCTGCCAGGCGGCGGGAAGGTCGTAGTCCTCGTTGCTCAGCGAGCGCGTCTGGAGCACGCGGAAGCCGGCCTGTTCCAAGGCCCAGGCGAGCGTCTCGGGGGTGAAGTGCGTGACGTGGTCGGAGAGATTGGTCCCCACCCAGGCGAGCGGATCGCGGACGGCGGCAGCGGAGGCGTAGTTGGGCACCTCCAGGAAGGCGTGGCCGCCGGGACGCAGCAGCGCCCGCATGTCGCGCAGGAAGCCGACCGGGTCGTGCACGTGCTCGAGTACGTGGAAGGCACACGCGGCGTCGGCGAGCACGCCGGGGTGCGCGGCCGGCCACTCGGCCAGGTCGCGATCGAAGATCTCCACGCCGGTGAACGCGCGCGCCTCCTCGGCGGCCCACAGGCTGAGCTCGACGCCGAGTGGCCGCAGGCCGCGCTCCTGCGCGACGGCAAGCAGCTCGCCGGTGGCGCAGCCGACATCGACGACGAGCGCGCCGTCCGGCATCTGCGGCGCCATCCAGTCGAGCCGCACGGCGGCCTCGCGCAGCCACTGGCCGCGCTGCTCCAGGCGACCGCCGTGGTACTGCTCGACGAAGACACCGTCGCTCGCCAGGTCGCGCCCCGGCGGCGGCAGCGTCACGCCGATCCCGCACGAAGGGCAGCTGAGGATCGTCGGCGGCGCGTCGCCCGGCGGGCTCAGCAGCGTCGCGGCGCACAGCGGGCACGGCGACTGCGCCGGCGGGCGCTCGTCCGCCAGCCACTTGGCGCGCCAGCGGGCGTCGGCCTCCAGGAAGGCGCGCCCGTCGCCGTAGCCGCCCTTCGTGTGGTGGATCACGTCGAGCTCGTCGACGATCACCCGTCGGCCCGCCGCGCGCGCCTGGGCGCAGAGGTCGGCGTCGTAGCCGTGAAAGCCGCTGAAGCGCTGCTCGTCGAAGCGCAGGTTGCGCACGGCCCAGGGCGAGAGGACCATCAGCAGGCCGTCGACGGTCTCGACGTCGTGGCTGCCGCCGCCGAAGTCGACCGGCCCGCGGGTCTCGCGGACCGCGCCGAAGCCCTGGCCCTCCCACCACCGCAGGCTGCGCACGCCGCGCGCGCCGACGACGCCGATCACGGCGACGTCGGGATCGGCCAGCCGCGCGCGGAGCTTGGCGCAGAAGTCGGGGTCGACGATCTCGGCGTCGTCGTGCAGCAGGACGAGCGCCTCGAGGTCTGCAAGCTCGGCCAGCGCGTCGAGCACCTCGTTGTAGGCGGCGAAGATCGAGCAGTCGGTGCTGGTCTCGGCGACGACCGAGTCGGGCTCGGCCGCGAGCCGCAGGCCGGCCAGGGCATGCCGACGGTAGGTCTGCTCGGAGCCGACGCAGGTGGCGAAGGCGATCACGCCATCACCACGCGACCGTCGATCACGCTGGCCGCGCCGGGATGCTTGGCGTCGAAGCGCCGCAGGTCGCCGGCGATCTCGCGGTCGATCCAGCCGCGCAGGATCGGGTCGTCCGTGGCAACCGTCTCCGACAGGCCGTGGCGGATCCGCGCCTCGCGCACGAGCCGAGGCGGGCAGCCGGCCGCGCGCAGGCGCAGCAGCAGGTCGCTGTCCTGAAACCAGACGCGCAGGGCCGGGTCGAAGAACTCGTCGGGGGCGTGCGCGAAGCGCTCGAGCCCCCGACGCGAGACCGCGAAGCACCAGGCGGCGAAGTCCGTCCGCATCGCGCCGTCGATCGTCAGCGGGAAGGCGACGCTCGTGCCGGCGTCGAGCGCCTCGCGCAGCGGCGGCCACCAGCCCGGCAGCGTCTCGACGTCGTCGTTCATCACGACGACGTAACGGCCGCGCGCCGCCCGCAGGCCGGCGTTGACGGGGGCGGTGAAGCCCTGCGGCGCGCCGCCGTTGTCGATCAGCACGATCTCCGAGGCGACGTCGACGGTGGCGTGCACGGCGGCCACACAGGCGCGCACGCGCCCGCTGGCGGCGTCGAGCGTCGGGATCACGACGGACAGCTCCGGCGGCTCGCCGGGCATCCCGCGCGCGCCGACGCGTCGCGTGCCGGCCGCGGCGACGCGGCTGGCGGCGACCGGGACGACGAGGCGGCCGCGGGCGGACAGGGTCGCGACGAGGGCGGCGAGCTCGAGTCCCTCCGGGACGTCGCAGCATTCGTGCCAGGCGTCGAGCTCCTCGCGACGCAGGGCGAAGGCCGGCGCCGCGACGGGGTGGGTCGCCCCGGCGCCGTCGACGACGCTTGTCGTCGCCGCGGTCTGCTCGTCGGCGAAGGGCGCGAGCAGCTCGGCCAGCCAGCCGTCCTGGACCTCGCAGGCGTCGCGCACGACGACCAGGATCCGGCCCTGCGCGAGCTGCGCCCCCCGCGCGACGGCAGCCGCCAGTCCCGCGCGGCGTTCGAGGCGCACGACGCTGACGTCGCCGTCCAGGCGGGAGAGCAGGGCCGACAGGTCGGCGGATGCGTCGTCGACCACGATCACCTCGTGGCGGGGCGACGCGTCGAGGCCGGCGAGGGCCTCGAAGCAGCGGCGGGCCTGCTCGGCCCCGCCCTGTAGCGGGACGATGATCGATGCCTCCATGCCCCGCGTAATCGGCGGGGGCAGGCAAAGTCTTGAGCGGTCCTCAACCGCGCACGTCGACGCGCTCGCCGGGCGTCGGTGGTGCGGTGGAGCCCGCCGGGGGCGCGACCCGCCGCGACCGGCGGCGCTCGCGGTCGCGGTCGGTGTCGCGCTCGTCGCGCGGCGCCGCCGGCGCCGGCACCGCCGGGACCACCGGCACGCCGGGGCGGCGCGGCTGGATCGGGTCGACGCGGTTCACCCGTCAGCGGCGCTCAGTGGCCGCGGTCGCCTCGCGACGGGGGGCCCGGTCGAATCTGGAGGGGCACGATGATCGCGACGTCCACGCCCGCAGTGATCGGCCGCGGCGGGCGCGTCTTGAGCGCTGCGGCTCGCGGCCGGTGACGTGCGACTCGTTCCAGCCCGCTTCAGCCGCCTGCGCGCCCGGACTCGCCGTCCATCGCGGGCGGCGCGGGAGCTGCGGCGAGCAACCGCGCAGCGAGCGCGTTGAGCTCCGCGAGCGCGAGCTGCCGCCAGACGGCGACCGCGAGCGCCCAGCCGGCCAGGCAGCCGGCCACGCCGCCGGCCAGTGCCCGCAGGCCCACGTCGAAGACGCTGAGCTCGGCTGCGGAGGACGCCAGCGCGGCCAGCGCGAAGCCGATGGTGCTCTTGCCGGCGCCCGAGGGCCCGAGCAGGACGCTCGTGGTTCCCGGCTCGAGCAGGGCAGCGAGCGGCGCGATCGAGCTCTCGTCGTGCACGCTCACGGCGATGCCGTGGGCGAGGCCGAGGCCGCGTGCCATGGCGGGCGCCGAGGCGCCGCCGCCGGGGTCGAGGTCGGCCTTCGTCAGCACGAGCGCGGCGGCCACGCCACCGGCCGCCGCGAGCGAGACGATCCGCTCGCAACGGCGCTCGTTGGGCTCGGGCAGCGGCTCGACGACGAGCACGAGCTCGACGTTCGCCGCCAGCACCTGGCTCACGACCGGCGCGCCCGCGGCACGGCGCACGACGGTGCCGCGGCGCTCGAGCACCGCGGCGATCACTCCATCGGCATCCAGCGCGACCCAGTCGCCGGTCGTCGGGGTGCGCTCGCTCGCGGCGCGCATCCGGCCGCGGGCGGCGACGAGCCGCGGCGGCGAGTCCCCGCCGTCGGAGACGAGCCAGCGGCCGCGGTGCTGGGCGAGCACGCGCGCTGCGGTCAGGGAGGGATCGCCAAGCTGCGCGAGCTCGGCGGCGAGCTCCGGTCGCCGCGCGGTGGCGGCGGACGGCGCACGCAACGGCCCATCCTCCACGGCTTCGTCGGCGGCACGGGTGCGACGTCGGTGCCCGGGCGCTGCCCCGGACGCTTGATCAGACGTCCGCGGCGTGACTGACGAACGTGTGAAGTGCGGTCAACATCCACGGCAATGCTAGAGCGTGGCCGGCAAAGCGCCAAGCGCGCATGCTGACGCCTGCTTCGCAGCGATCCGTTAGCTTCGCCCGCCCATGCTGCTCTCGGCCCTCCTCGTCGTGCTGCTCGGCGCGACGCTCGTCGCGGCGGCCGCGCTCAAGCTCACCGATCCCACGGGCACCACGGTCGCCGCCGCGTCCTTCGGCCTGCGCGGTGCGGCGGCGCGCTGGGCCGGGCTGACGCTGGCGCTGCTCGAGGCGACCCTCGCGGCCGGGCTGCTCGCGGCCGCGCCCTGGGCGCCCGCCGCCACGGCCGCCGTGCTGATCGCCTTCGCCCTCGCGCAGGCGATCGCGATCTTCGCCGGGCGAAGCGGTGCGCCGTGCGGCTGCTTCGGCGCGCGCGGGCGGATCTCGTGGGGCTCGACCGGGCGCACCGCCCTGCTCGCGGGCGCCGCGGCCGCGCTGGCGATCGGCTGGGACGCGCGGCAGCCGCCGCCGCTGCTGCCGGCGCTTGCGGCGATCGCGCTCGCCGCCGCGATCGTCTGGCGGGCGCGCGCCGCGCGACCCACCGGGGCACTCGACGTCGACGGCGAGGGTCCGCCGCTGGGCAGCGCGCCGGCGCTCGGCGAAGGCGTGCGCCTGGCGCTGTTCACGGCGCCGGGCTGCCACCTGTGCCGCACGATCGTCCCGCACGCGCGGCGCCTGGGCGCCAGCCTGTTCGACGAGGCCGCCGACGCGCCGGCCTGGGCGCGCGCCGCCGTTCCCGGCGCGCCGTACGCCGTCGCGCTGAGCGCCGACGGGACGGTGCTCGCGAAGGGGACGGTGAACACCCGCGCGCAGCTGGCGTCGGTGTTCGCCGCGGCGCAGGCGCACGACGACCCCGCCCGTGGCGGCGACCCTCTCGACGCCGCCGAACACCACCTGCAGCGCAGCTCGCGCCGCGGCTTTCTCGCCACGGCCAGCGCCGCGGTCGCCGTCCTCACGGCCGGCCGGCTGGCCGGCTCGCTCGTGGCGCCCGGCGAGGCCGACGCGTTTCACTTCTGCGGCCACATCTACACGACCGACGGCTGCCCGCATCCGACGGGCCTGCCGCGGATCGACCGCCGCGGCTTTCCGCTGCGCGCCGAGGACGGAAAGCCCGTCGACGACCTCGGCCGTCTCATCGACGCGACCGGTGCGCCGGTCGACGAGCGCGGCGCCCCGCTGCTGGATCCCGACGGGCGCCCGCAGCCGCCCGCGCGCCGGCGCCGCATCTGCACCGCCGCCGGCAAGCGCTACAGGATCGAGGTTCGCACCGACGGCGCCTGGTATCGCTGCTGTGACGGCCGCGTGCGCAAGCTCGTCGACTGCTGCACGACGAGCTCGCGCCGCATCAACGGCGACCGCGGCCTGCGCGGCTACTGCTACGCCAAGCGCCGCGTCTTCTGCGTCATGTACTTCCAGACGAACGTGCCGTGCTGATCGCGCTCGCCGCCGCCGCGCTGTTGGCGGGCCTCGCGGGCGCCTGGTCGCCGTGGTCCTTGTGGAAGAAGCTCTTCCCGTCGATCCCGCTGGGGTGCCGGTGCAGCGACTGGGGGCGGTCTTTCAGGTAGGGCAGGATGACGGATGCGACCTCACGATAGTAGTCGATCAGGTCCCCCTTCGTGATGCCGTCCGCGGGCCAATAAAGCTTGCCGAGGTTCGTCAGGTTCGGGCCGGCCGGCTCCGACGCCGGCCGCACGGGGCGTCTCTTCCCGCCGCGGCC
>JAHWJM010000082.1 GCA_019348435.1 Actinomycetota bacterium | reverse complement strand
AGGGCGATGCGCTGCGCGTAGGCCGCGGTCGAGAAGAGCCGACCGAGCGGGTCCGCCGTCAGCGCTCCCGTCACGAACAGCCAGTCGGCCGCGCGGTTGAGCGCGAACTCGGCCGCCGCCCCGGCGAACACGAGCAGCACCAGGTCCGCGTCCCCCCACACGCGCCGCACTATCGACCCCGGCCCGACGAACGCGTCCATCGCTAACCCCCCTCGCAAGCCGCCCGCCGTCGAGCGAGCGCCGTGCCGCACTCATCAATATCACCGGCGTCCGCGACAAAGGGGCGCTGCCGCGCAGCCGGCGCAGCAGCCCCGACTCGACCGCGTGGTAGGTGAGCACCTCGGGGGCGGCGACGAGCGGCGCGCCGGACGCGCGCGCCGCATCCTGCGCGGCGAGCGTGCGGTCGCGCGCTCGACATCTTTCACCAGGGCGTTCTCCCGGAGGTTGTGACGATGACCAGAGCGTGGACAGCCGGGACATGGGGCATCGGCGGTCCAGAGTTCCTGTGGGCCTACGGGACCGCGTGCGCGGTCGCGGCGATATGGGCATGGCACCGCTGGCACACCGCAGTTGCCGCGCCGCGCGCCGGCCGCGATGAGGGCGAGTCGCAGATCGGCCTCTACGACCTCGCGATGCTCGGCGGGGGACCGCAGCTCGCGATCACGACCGCGGCCACCCAGCTGCATCGCGACGGCGTGCTCGAGGTCGCCGCGGGGAACGGCACGCTGCGCGTCGCCGGGAAGCTGGATATGACCGCCGACCCGCTCGAGCATGCGATCGTCGCCGTCGTCGCGCAAGCGCCCGACATGACGTCCGACGCGATGCGCGCGCAGGTTGAAAACGGCGACGCCATCCGCGCGATGACCGACGATCTGACGGGCGCGGGGCTGCTCGTCGACGCGTCGCAGGCGGCGCGCCTGCGCTCGCTGCGGCTCGTCTTCGCCGGGCTCGCGGTCGTCGGCATCGCCGGGATCGCCGCCGGTCTGCTCGCCGGCGAGACGATCGGCTGGCTGGCGATCATGGTGCTCGGCGTGGTCTGCGCCGCGATCGCCCTGCTCCGCCGGCCGCATGCGACGCGCCGCGGCCGCGAGATCGTCGCGCGCTGGCGCGCGGAGCGCCAAGCGCTGCGCGAGCGCCCCGCCGCCGGCGACGTCGCGCTGGCCGCCGCGCTCTTCGGCGGCGCCGCGCTGTGGCTCGCCGAGCCCGCGTTCGCATCGGCGATCGGCGTTCCGCGCGACGAGGCCGAGACCGACACGGGGCGCCGCGGCTGCAGCGCGGGGGGCGGCTGCTCGTCGTTCGGCGGCGGGTGCGGCGGCGGGTGCGGGGGATGCGGGTGACCGGTGCCGTGGACTCAGTTCAGATCACATGGCAGCTCGGGCAGGGCGCGGGCTGGCGCCCGCAGCTCGACGGCGCTCTCGCACGCGCCGGCGGGCTCGGGTTCCTCGAGGTGATCGCCGAGTCGCTCGGCCCGCGCGGCCTACCCAGCGGCGTGGCCGCAGCGCGTGAGCGCGGCCTGTCGGTCGTGCCCCATGGCGTCAGCCTGTCGCTCGGCGGCGCCGAGCGCCCGGATCGGCGGCGGCTCGACCGCCTGGCGTCGGTGGCGGAGCGCACCGGCGCGCCGCTCGTCAGCGAGCACATCGCGTTCGTGCGCGCCGGCGGACGCGAGTCGGGCCACCTGCTGCCCGTCCCGCGCACGCGCGAGGCGCTCGAGATTCTCGTCGAGAACGTCGCCATCGCACGCGACGCGCTGCCCGTGCCGCTCGCGCTCGAGCACGTCGCGGCGCTCGTGGAGTGGCCCGACGCGGAGATGGACGAGGCGGCGTTCGTCGGCGAGCTGCTCGAGCGCACGGGCGCGCTGCTGCTGCTCGACCTCTCCAACCTCTACGCCAACGCCCACAACCACGGCTACGACGTACTGGAGGCGCTCGTCCGCTATCCGCTGGGGCGGATCGCGTACGTCCACGTCGGCGGCGGGACGTTCAGCGACGGCGTCTATCACGACACACACGCCCACCCCGTCGTGCCCGGCGTCCTGCGCCTCGTCGAGGAGCTCTTCGCGATCGTCGAGGCTCCCGGCGTGCTGCTTGAGCGCGACGACGACTTTCCGCCCGAGCACGAGCTCGCCGCCGAGCTGCAAACGATCGCAGACGCCGTCCGCCGGGGCCGTGAGCGCCGTGCCGCCGAGTGACGACGTCCGTGCCACCCACGCCGCGCGCCACGCCGCGCTGCTCGAGGCGCTCCTGCGCGGCGACGGCTACCCGCAGGGGTTCTGCGCGGCAAAGGCCGACGCCGCAGGCCGCTCGCTGCGACGCAAGCGCGCACGGGCCGTCGCACGGACCTGGCCGGCGCTTGGCGCCGCGCTGGGCGACGCGCTGGGGGCACGCTTCGACGAGTTCGAGCGCACGGACGATGCGCCGCGCACCGGCGACCCGCTGCGCGACGGCCTCGCGTTCGCCGGCTGGCTGCGGCGCGCCGGCGCGCGGCTGGGCGAGGACGTCCGCGTCGAGGTGCTGCTCGCGCGCGCCGCGCTCGCGCGCGGCAGCCTGTTCGTCGGCGTCGTCCCGCTGCGCCGGCCCCACCGGCGGCTGCTCGTCGTCGTGCGGCTGCCACGCGGCGGCGTCCAGCGCCGCAACCTGCGTCTCGGCTACTGATGAGAAAATGGCCGTGGTCGCCCGTCCCGAGGGTGCTTCCGAAGATGGTGCCGCGGCGTGCTTTTCACCCGCCCCGAGCCGGCGCCCGCGCCGCGAGGAACTAGCGGGCCACCGCGATGAGGCGGGTGCTTGGCGGAGCGCGGCTACTGGCGGTCATACGGTCGCGCATACTGGACGACGCGTGGGGGCAGTTCGCGCTCTGCCGACAATTGAGGGCCGGATGGATGTCGGGCTGCCGTCGGACAGCGGTCGCTGGCGTCGCGACGTCGCCGTCCGCCAGCCGTAGCGGCGCCTGGCGCGGCGCCCGAGCATCCAGGCATGACGCAAGCCGACTCAAACGGTGCTCCGCCGCTCGCCCAGCCGGTGCCCAAAGGACCACGCCCGGCCGTCAGCGCACGACTGCCGTTGCAAACGTTTACGACTCGTGAGCGTTGCGCGTTGTTCGCGATCGCGGGCTTGGTGGTTAGCGGCCACATCTTCTTCTTCGCCGCATTCGCCGCTGAGGGCCGCCTCGCGCTCGTCAGCGCTGCCCTTTTCACCGCGTTCTTCTTCGCCTACGTGCACTTCGCCGACGTTCCGCCGGCTCCTGATCTTGGCCCGTCGTCCGGAATGACCGGTGAGCAACTCGATCGCCTGATCGACGAGGTCGACCGCCTCCAGGGGCTGCTGCCCGACCGGCCACGTTTCGTGCCGCCGGCATCCGCGAACACTCAAGACGACGACTTCGCGCGGCTCGTGCGCGACGCACTCGACGAACTCCCTGACTTCATGCAGCGAGAGCTGCCCAACGTCGCGGTCATGGTCTCAGACCGCGGGCGTACGTTTCACCCATCAGGACAAGCGCTGTACGGCTGGTATCACGGCGGCACTGTGCGCAACCGCAGCCGTGCCAGCCATATCTACATCTTCAAAGACACCCTCACAGCCGACTTCGGTCACAACCCACACGAGCTGCGAAAGCAGGTAGCGACCACGGTTCGCCACGAGCTCGCGCACCATCTCGGCGAACGCAGCGAGCAGCGAATCCGCCAGCTCGGACTATGAGGCTCGACGGCGGCAGCCCTGCGGTTTCTCAGGCGGCGCCTCATAGCCAAGCGCTAGAGACCTCCGCGCACGTTGTCGGCCAGCCGGTCCGTGAGCGGAACGTCGTGTCTGGCCGTGGCGAGGCCGACGCTGCGTCGTCGTCGTTGGCTAACGCAGATGATGTGTCTGCTGACGTGGTTGGCCGCTGGCGCTGAACGATGGACGGCGTGCGCTTTGTGCGCGGTCAGCTGGCGGGCAGCGTCGAGCCGGCCAGCAGCGTCGCGGCAAGGTCTCCGAGCGCGGCGGACATCAGCCGTTGCGGGAGTGGCCCATAGGAGAGGCGGGCGACGCCGAGCGCGGCGAGCTCGTCGGGCGGCGGTGTTCGGGGCATCGCGAGGACGCTCAGCCTGCCCCGGCCGAGAGCGTCGACGAGCGCGCCGATCGCCTGCGCATCGAGCACTCCCGGTACGAACACGCAGCTTGCTCCGGCGTCGAGAAACGCCTTGCCGCGCTGCATCGCGTCGGCGAGGACGGCGTTGCGCTCGCGGCCGGCGGCCATTAGGAACGCGTCGGTGCGGGCGTTGAGCACGAACGGCACGCCTTCGGCATCAGCTGCCGTTACGGCGCTTTGCACCGCCTCGACGGCGTCGGCCAACGGGCGCATCCGGTCTTCGAGGTTCGCGCCGACGACGCCAGCGGCGATCGCCGCACGAACTGCGGCTGCTGGGTCGCCGTATCCGGCCTCGAGGTCGGCGGTGACCGGTAGGTCGACCGCGGCTGCGATGCGGTCGATCATCTCGAACATCAGCCTGGGCGGGATGCGCTCGCCGTCGGGATAGCCGTGCGCGGCGGCGATCGCGGCGCTTGCCGTCGCGATCGCCCGGCAGCCTGGCTGGGCGGCGACCGCGCGGGCGCTGGCGACGTCCCAGACGTTGACGAGGATCAGCAGCTCGGGCAGGGCGTGCAGCCGCATCAGCTCGGCGGCCTTGTCGTGCACGCTCAGCCGTCCATCCCCTGAAGCTCGGCGGGCAGCGCCTTGGGGCCGTCGGGATAGATCCAGGCCAGCTCCGCGGCGCTCATCTGGAGCGTGTTGGCCGGCTCGGGTGGCGCGCCGACGACGAGCCACAGCTGGTCGGTCGCGGTGTCGTTGAACAGCTGGCGAATCGTGGTCGGTTCGACCAGCAGCGAGTCGAGCGGCGCGAGCGTCAGCAGGTCGTCGGCGACGTGCAGGCGACCGGTGCCCTCGAGTACGACGTACAGCTCGGTTGTCGATCGGTGCCGGTGGCGCGTTGACGCCTGGCCGGGCCGCAAGCGCCACAGGCGCGCGCCGAGCGTCGTCGCCTCCAGCTGCTTGGCGAGATCGCAGTTGTCGACGCCGAGTTGGTTCGACGGGCGCCAGAATGCGTCGGAGGCCGGCAGTACGCGGTAGCTCACGTTGCGCCTTCGCGTCGCCGGCGACGGTAGGCCTTGGTGTGCGCGCGGTTGCCGCAGGCCTCTGTCGCGCACCAGCGGCGCCGGCCCGGACGAGAGGCGTCGACGAACAACAGCGCGCAGTCCTCGGCCGCGCACTCGCGGATGCGGGCAGCCAACGGGCCGGCGAGCAAGTCGACGGCGTCGCGGGCCACGGTCGACAAAACCGCCTCGACCGGCAGCGGGGCGCTCCAGACGATGTTGGCGTCGGCCGTCAGCTGCGGCGCCAGCGCGGGACGGGCAGCCCAAGCGTTGAGCAGGCGGCGATCGTCGCGCCGCGCGGCGAGGCCCGGACGAGCCAACCTGTTGATCGCCTCGCGCAGCTCGCGCGCCGCGTCGAGCTGCACGGTCGAAACGGCCGGTCGCGTTCGGAGGAGCCCGGTGGCGGCGATCCAGCGCGCGAAGTCCTCCGGCGTCCGCAACCGCTCAAAGGATCGACGCCAGCGCTCGCCGACCGTCGACACGAAATCCAGGCACAGCCGGCCGCTCTTCCAGTGAAAGACCAGCTCCTCGGGTGGCAGGTCATCGAGCACGATCGCCATGCGACAGGACAATAACCTATGTCGCGCAGTGTCCGGATCGCGGGCTTGTTCGGCTGTGCGCTCGTAGGCTCGCGTGTAGGGCACGATCCCGCGTCGAGAGCATCACGGTCGTCGGTCGCGTTGGCGACAAACACGAAGCGTGGATTTCGCGCGGATGATGGCGCCACCCCTGCACGGCAGCGCGGCCGGGCGGCAAGATGTCGCGATGGACAGCAGTGGATGGGATCGCCGCTACGGCGGCAGCGAGCTGGTCTGGAGCGCCGAGCCCAACCGGTTCCTCGCCGCCGAGGCCGGTGGCCTCGCCGTCGGGCGCGCGCTGGACCTCGCGTGCGGCGAGGGGCGCAACGCCGTCTGGCTGGCGCAGCAGGGCTGGGAGGTGACGGGCGTCGACTTCTCGCAGGTGGGCTTGGACAAGGCGCGGCGCCTCGCGGAGCAGCGCGCCGTCTCGGTGCAGTGGCTGCTGGCGGATCTCGTCGACTACCTCCCCCCGCCGGCCGCGTTTGACTTCGTGGCGATCCTCTATCTGCACATCGCCGGCGGGGCGATGCGCGATGTCCTGCGCCGGGCAACTGCGGCGCTGGCACCTGACGGCACGCTGCTGGTCGTGGGGCATGACCCGACCAACATCCAAGAGGGATACGGCGGGCCGCAGGATCCGGCCATCCTCCTGGCGCCCGACGAGATCGCCGAGGCGTTGGCCGGCCTGGAGATCGAGCGTGCGGAGCGTGTGCGCCGGCCCGTCCCGTCGGCGGGCGAGGACGTCTACGCGATCGACGCCCTGGTCCGCGCCGTGCGCCCGCGCTGACCGCTCGTCGCGCTCGAGAGCGAGAGGGCGGCGGCTGCGCTGCCGCCGCCGCCCTGAAGGCCCGCCGCCGGCTGGATCGCGCCTGCTACGCGCTGCGCAGGGCCTCGGTCGGCGGCAGCCGCGCAGCGCGGGCGGCGGGATAGAGGCCGGCGAGGGCGCCGATCGCGAGCGCCGCCGCCCGGTCGCCGGCCAGCGCCGCGGGCGGGACGACCGTCTCCCACCCGCGGCTGCGGGCGTAGCCGCCCGTGACCAGCGCGCCGATCACCACGCCGGCGGCGCCGCCCGCGCCGGCGAGCAGCAGCGACTCGCCGAGGAACTGCGCGCGGACGTGGCCGCGCGTGGCCCCCAGCGCTCGTCGCAGGCCGATCTCGCTGCGCCGTTCGAGGACGGAGATGACCATCGTGTTGGCGATGCCGATGCCGCCGACCAGGAGCGCGACGGCGCCCAGGCCGAGGAACAGGCCGGTGAAGGCCGACTCGGCGGCGGCACGCGCGGCGAGCGCGTCCGACGGCCGCGAGATCGTGACCTCCTCGGGGTTCTGCGGGTTGGCGGTCGCGGCCAACCGCTCGCGCACGTACGGCACGGCCGACGGCGCCGCTCGCACGTAGACCGTCGTCGCCGAGCGCTCCTCCGCGAGGTAGGCGGCCGCCGCGTCGTAGCCGATCAGGACCGATCGATCGAGGTCCGCCGCCAGGGGGAGCGAGTCCATGATCCCGATCACCGTGTACCAGCGACCGGCGATGTAGACCTGCACCCCGACGCGGTCGATGCCCAGGCGCTCGGCGGCCACCGCGCCGAGCACCACCGAGGGCGTGCGAGCGGTCGCCGCCGTCAGGAAGCGCCCGCGCGTCATCCGGCCGCCGAGCGTGGCGAGCAGCGACGGGTCGGCTGCCGCCACTCCCAGCCCGCCCGTCTCGTCGGGGTCGATGCGATCCGTGCGCCGCACGCTGGCCTGCAGCGAGCGAACGCTGGAGACCCGCTGGACGCCGGCGATCCGCCCGATCGTCTTCGGCGCGTCTTGCGGCAGCGTCGCGTCCGTGCCGCCGAGCGTCTGCCCGGGCGCAATCGTCAGGAGGTTCGTGCCCAGCTCGTCGAGCTGGCGGATCAGCCCCGCGCGCGAGGACTCCGACAGGCCGAGCACCGCCACCATGCTGGCGATCCCGATCGCGATGCCGAGCGCCGAGAGGGCGGCGCGCAGCCGCCGTGTGCGCAGGCCGACGGCGGCGACGCGCGCGATGTCGGCCGCAAGCAGGCGCGAGCTCATCCGTCGCTCACCACCCGGCCGTCGCGCAGCGCGACACGGCGCGGCAGCGCCGACGCCAGCTCGCGGTCGTGCGTGATGACGACGAGCGTCGTGCCCTGGTCGTTGAGCTCGCGCAGGAGGCCGAGCACCTCGGCCCCCGTGCGCGAGTCGAGGTTGCCGGTCGGCTCGTCGGCGAAGACGACCGCCGGCCGCGTGACGAGCGCGCGCGCGATCGCCACGCGCTGGCGCTCACCGCCCGACAGCTGCGCCGGGTGATGCAGCACGCGGTGCGCGAGGCCCACGCGACCGAGCGCGAGCCGCGCGGCGGCCAGGCGATCGCGCAGCGGCGTCGCGCTGTAGAGCAGCCCCTGCGCGACGTTCTCCAGCGCCGTCATCCCGTCGATCAGGAAGAACTGCTGGAAGACGAAGCCTACGAAGCGCGACCGCAGCCCGGCGAGCGCGCGATCGTCGAGCTGCGCGACGTCGTGCCCGGCCACCGCCACGCGGCCGGACGAGGGGCGGTCGAGCGTGCCCGTGATGTGCAGCAGCGTCGACTTGCCCGAGCCGGAGGGACCGACGATCGCCAGCAGCTCGCCGGGCTCGACGCTCAGCGTCACGCCGTCGAGCGCGCGCACGCCGCCGGGGTACTCCTTGACGACGTCCTCGAGCGCGAGGACGGTGCGGGTCGCGGTGGCGATCTTCGCGGCACCACCACCCGGGTTCCCTCCTTGACGCCATCGACCTCGACGTAACCGTCGGCGAAGGCGCCGATCGACACGGGGACGATCCGCCGGGCGCCGCCGGCGCTCTCGACCTCGACGCCGTAGCGGCCGTTGCCGATCGCCACGAGCGCGGTGACCGGAACGGCGAGAACGCGCTTCGCGGCGCTGACCGCCGACGAACAGCTGCCGCTGGGCGGCGACGGCGCTGAACCGCGGCTGGCACCCGAAGCGGCGCGCGAACGACTCGTCGTCCTCGGGTTCGCGCATCCCGACGCCGCACTCAGCCACCTCGAGGCGCTCGCGGGCGGTGTCAGCCGGACCGCGCAACTGTTCCGCACCGTCCTGCCCGCAGTCCTGCCGACACTGGCCGCCGCTCCCGATCCCGACGGCGGTCTGGCGGCGCTGCGGTCACTGGCGGGCCGCACCGGCGAGTCGCCCTATTTGTTGCGCACGCTGCGCGACCATCCTCCGGTGGCGGACATGCTGGCGCGTGTGCTCGGCGCGTCGCCGCTGGTCGGCCGCTGGTTGGAACGCCAGCCGGAGGTGCTGGGCCTGCTGGCGGACACCGGAGGTCTGCAGCGGCGCCTGGCCGCCGAGGATTACTGCCGTCTCGCCGACGGCCTTCGCCGGCGGACGTCTTCGGGCACCGACGTCGGTGCGGCGTTGCGGCGGATGCGGCGGCGCGAGGCCGCGCGAACGGCTGTCCGCGACCTCGCGGGCCTGGCCGACGTGGTCGACGTCGCGACGGAGCTGTCGGGTCTTGCGGAAGCCTGCCTGCAGGCG
>JAHWJM010000081.1 GCA_019348435.1 Actinomycetota bacterium | reverse complement strand
GCCGCCGCAGAGCTCACCAGGAAGCCGATCACTGCGGCGACCTCCTCGGGGGTTCCCATGCGGCCGAGCGGGACGTCGGTGCGGTGATCCGAGGGCAGGAGGCGCTCGTCGAAGTCGGTGGCGATCGCGCCGGGAGCCACGACGTTCACCCGGACGCCATCCGGCGCGCCGATGACCGCGAACGAACGCGCGAGCCCTTCCACTCCCGCCTTCGCGGCGGCGTAGGCAGGGGATCGCAGGGATGCCTCGACGGCGCCGACGATGCTGCCGACCAGCACCACCGACCCGCGTGCCGCCACGAGCGCCGGCCAGCATGTCGAGCTCGGCATTGCCGAAAACAATCTGTTCCTGGTGCTGGCCGCGTTCGGCCTTGCCGGCGACCTATTCGGCGAGCGGCTGTTCCCGATCGGCACCGTCTACGACCCCTTCATTGCCCGCGGCCTCGATGCGCTGAACTATGCCTGCTATCAGGACGCGCGCTTCATGCTGGTGGCGACGCCTTCGGGCGTGACGCTCGGGCCGGAGGGCGGCGCGCATCAATCGGTCGTCACACCTTCGATCGGCATCGAGCAGCCCGGGTGCGTCGCGTGGGAGCCGGCGTTCGGCCAGGACTTCGAGTGGGCGTTCTGCCATGCGCTGTCGCGCCTCGGCCGCCCCGGCGGCGAGTCGGCCTACCTGCGCCTGACGACGCGTCCGCTGGAGCAGTCGCTGTGCGCGCTGCCCGAGGACGACGAGGCGGTCGTGACGACCGACATCAACCTCGCCAACGTGCGCAAGCGCCGCCGCGAGGTGCCGCTCGTCCGCGAGGCCCGCCTCGGGCTGCTCGCGCGCGAGGCGAACCGCTTGGCGGAGGAGGGCGGCGACGCCTGACGATCAGGCGAGCGGGCGGATCCTCCGACTGACGCTACGCTACGCCCCGCCCCCTCGGCGCCGTGGCGGAGTGGCTACGCAGCGGCCTGCAAAGCCGTTTACTCCGGTTCGAATCCGGACGGCGCCTCTCTCGGCAGCCTGGGCGAGCAGTTGGCGCGGCCTCTACGACACTCGTCCGCAAGCGCTTGCGGCTGCCGCGCGCGCGGGACAACCTAGGCGTTCTTCAACGTACGAGAGGTCGTCTGCCATGCCTGCCGAAGCCGTACCCGCGCTCGTCATCACCGGCCTGGTGCTCGCTCTATGGGCGGCGAGCTCGGCGCTCTGGCCGAGCCCGGCCTCGCGGCGCCGCCGTCGCGACCGAGCGCGTGCAACGGCGTCGTCATGCTGAACCCGAGGTTCGCCGAAGCGTCGCCGCCGTCGGCCGTGAAGCGGCGCCACGAGCCGAAGGCCCCTCGTGCCGCGCGCTCGGCGGCCTACGTCGCCTACCGCCGCCGCAGCGCGAGCGGCGCGATCGCGATCGCGACCGGGTTGGCCGCGCGGCGAGGACGCTAGGCGCCTACGGCTCTCGTTCGAGCACTCGGCACCGGCCCGCCGTTACGACACCCGTCCATTTCGGGTTGGCGCCCCGCCGATGCAGGAAGACCCTGTCGACGCGGGGCATTCGGCCGCGATTGACATGGTGGGTCGGTCGATAGGCAGGCCGGCCCGCCACCCTTTGCACCCCGTCACGCCGTCAGTGCCGGCGCCGGATCTGCCCGAGCCGGCCCGCCACCCGCCGCGGCAGCCGCCGCGCGTCCGCCCGCGCCAGCGCATCGCGCTGCGCGCGCAGCCGCGCCGACTCGCCCTGCAGCAGGCGCACCTGCTGGCGCAGCGCGGCCACCTCGCGCGGCTCGCGCGCCGGGTCGATGCGCTCGAGCAGCGCGGGCGTCACCTCGACGTCCGAGCGGCTGCGCAGGAGCACGAGGCCGTGCTCGCGCGGCGCGCTGCCCTCGCGCATCTGCACGATCTCGAACGCGCGGCCCCAGTGCTCGCGCAGCCACCAGGGCGAGTGAAAGACGGTCGGACCGCCGAGCTCCCAGTCCTGGCCGTGGTCGAGGACCGTCATGCCGATCCGGTCGGGGTCCCAGCTCGCGCCGGTCCAGACCTCGTACATCGCGCCGCCGAGAAACGAGATGATCGCCAGGCCGCCGGGGCGCAGCACCCGATGCAGCTCGGCCAGCCACCCCGCCCAGTGGTCGGTGAGGTGCGTGAAGACCGACACGGACCACACGAGGTCGAAGGACTCCGACGGCTGCTCGAGCGGCGGCGCCTCGCGGTTGGTGAACGCGTGCAGCGGCGGATCGAGCTCGGCGTTGATCCAGTCGACCGAGCGCGCGTCGATGTCGCAGCCCCACAGCTCGCAGACCTCGGCCTCGGGCAGGAAGTGGCGCATGACCTTGCCCGAGCCGCAGCCGAAGTCGAGCACGCGCGCGCCCTCGAAGCTGAACGCCACGCCGTCTGAGCCCAGCAGCTGGAGGATCGTCGTGCGCGAGTCGCGGCCGACCGCGCGGTAGGAGGCGATGACGTCGGCGGGATCGGGCACGCCGGCGCGCAGCGCCAGCGCGCGCGGGGGCAGGGGCGCCGCCTGCTCTCGGTCGCGCACCTCGTCGCTCACGCGCGCCACACTATGCACCGTGGCAGTCATCACGCTTCACCGCGGCGACATCACGGCCGACGCCGAGGCCGACGCCATCGTCAACGCCGCCAACGAGAGCCTGCTCGGCGGCGGCGGGGTCGACGGCGCGATCCACCGGGCGGCGGGACCCGAGCTGCTCGAGGAGTGCCGCCGGCTCGGCGGCTGTGACACCGGCGACGCGAAGGTCACCGGCGCCGGCCGACTGCCGGTCGACTACGTCATCCATGCCGTCGGGCCGGTGTGGCACGGCGGCGACCGCGGCGAGCGCGAGCTGCTGGCGTCCTGCTACCGCCGCGCGATCGAGCTCGCCGCCGAGCGCGGCTGCGCGCGCGTCGCGTTTCCGGCGATCTCGACCGGCGTGTACGGCTACCCGCTCGCGGAGGCGGCCGCGACGGCGATCGCCGCGACCCGAGCCGCACTCGAGGAGCACCCGGAGGTCGACGAAGCGCGCTTCTGGCTGTTCAGCGACGACGCGCTGCAGGCGTTCGAACGCGCGCTCGCCGCGTGAGCGCCGCGACCCGCGCCGCGATCGTCCTCGCCGGCGGCCAGTCCACGCGCATGGGGCGGCCCAAGGCGCTGCTCGACTGGCACGGCTCGACGCTCGTGCGCCGCGCCGTGGGACTCGTCTCACGCGCCGTCGACGGGCCGGTCGTCGTCGTGCGGGCGGCGGGTCAGGCGCTGCCCGCGCTGCCGCGGGAGACCGAGATCGCCGAAGATGCGCTGCAGGCGCGCGGCCCGCTCCAGGGCATGGCGGCCGGCTTCGCGGCGATCGGCGATCGCGCCGAAATCGTGTTCGTCACCGGCGTCGACGCGCCGCTGCTGCATCCGGAGCTCATCGCTCACGTGATCGCGTCGCTGCACGACGACGACGACGTCGCGCTGCCGCACGCTCACGGGTTCCCCCATCCGCTGGCGGCCGCCTACCGTGCCGCCACGGTCGCGCCGCTGATCGACGCGCTGCTCGCCGAGGGCTCACTGGGTACCAAGCCGCTCATGCGGCGCTGCCGGGTGCGACGCCTCGACGAGCCGGCGCTGCTGGCCGATCCCGCCGTCGCCGCGCTCGACCCCGAGCTGCGCTCGCTGGACAACCTCAACGACCCCGCGGAGTACGCGGCCGCCCACGCTCGCCCGCAGCCGGCGGTCAGCGTCGTGGGACGCGGCACGATCCACGCCGCGACGCTCGCTCGCGCCGGCATCGGCGAGGCGCTCATCAACGGCCGCCCGGCGAGCGACCCGCAGGAGCCGCTGGCGGCCGGCGACGTCGTGCAGCTCAGCGACCGCGAGGCCTGATCGCCGCGCGCCATCGTGGTACTTTCCGGCCCTCATCCATGGCCGCGCGCCGCCGTCCCGGCGGCGACAGGCCGTCATCACCCTGCGCCGGTCACCGCGCGCCGGCACGCGTTCGGCGAGTGCCGGCGGCGCCGTCGAAACGAGGTCCGCCGTAATGAGTGCACAGCCGACGATCGCCAGCGATGCCCTGCAGGTCGGCGGGCCCTATTGGGAGGAGCTGTCGGTCGGCGACCTCTACGTCGAGTTCCCGGCGATGACCCTCAACGACGGCCACGCGGCGCTGCACCAGTCGATCGTCGGCGACCGCCTGCGCCTGGCGCTGGACGCGAACCTCTCCGAGAAGGTCGCGGGCCGCCGCCTCGCCCATCCGATGCTCGTCTGCGACGTCTCGATCGGCCAGTCGACGCTGCCCACGCAGCGCGTCATCGGCAACCTCTTCTACCGCCGCCTCATGCTGCGCCGGCTGCCGGCGATCGGCGACACGCTGCGCACGACGACCGAGATCGTCGCGCTCAAGCGCAATGCGGTGAAGGAGGGGCGCAAGCCGACGGGCCTCGCGGTCCTGCACATCGTCACGACCGACCAGGAGGAGCGCGCGATCCTCGACTACTGGCGCTGCGCGATGCTGCCGATCGGCGACCTCGACGCGTCAGAGCCGCACGCCCACGACCTCGACCAGTTTCCCGCCGACCTGCCGCCGGACGCGCTCGCCGCGACGCTCGACGGCATCGACCTCGACGTCTACCGCCGCGAGGTGCCCGGCACGCATTTCGCCGACCTGACCGCGCCGGCGACGTGGGAGCTCGACGGCGGCGACAGCGTCACGGCGGCACCCGAGCTCGTGCGCCTGTCGCTGAACATCGCCAAGGCGCACAGCGACCCCGGCTCGCATTCCTCCGGGCAGCGCCTCGTCTACGGCGGCCACACGATCGGCATCGCCGCCTCGCACCTCACGAAGACGCTGCCCAACCTCGTGACGATCATCGGCTGGCATCACTGCAACCACCTCGCGCCGGTCTTCGAGGGCGACGTGCTGCGCAGCACTGTGCATCTGGAGTCGACCGAGGCGCTGCCCGACGGCGGCGGCCTCGTGACGCTGCGCGTAGAGGTCGCGGCGCAGCGCGCCGACGGCGCACTGGATGCGGTCCTCGACTGGCGACTCGTGGGAGCGATGGCATGACGACGGAGGGGATTCTCAGCGGGATCCGCGTGATCGAGGGCTCGGCGTTCGTCGCCGCGCCGACGGCCGGGATGACGCTCGCCCAGCTCGGCGCCGACGTCATCCGCTTCGACGCGCCCGGGGGCGGCCTGGACTGGGAGCGCTGGCCGCTGACGTCGAGCGGCGACAGCCTCTTCTGGTCGGGCCTGCAGAAGGGCAAGCGGTCGATCGAGATCGACCTGCGCTCCGAGGAGGGCCGCGAGCAGCTCACGCAGCTCATCACGTTGCCGGGCCCGGGCAACGGGATCTTCATGACGAACTTCCCCGCCCGCGGCTGGATGAGCTACGAGAAGCTCTCCGAGCGCCGCGAGGACCTCATCATGGTCGTCTTGACCGGCAACCACGACGGCTCGTCGGAGGTCGACTACACCGTCAACCCGTCGGTCGGCTTCCCCGACGCGATGGGCCCGCGCGACGTTGCCGTGCCGACGAACAGCCTCATGCCGGCGTGGGACACCGCGATGGGCGGCCTCGCCGTCGTGGGCCTGCTCGCCGCGCTGCGCCACCGCGACCTGACCGGCGAGGGGCAGCTCGTCGAGATCGCCCTGTCGGATGTCGCGATGGCGACCGTCGGCAACCTTGGGCGCATCGCCGAGGTCCAGCTCGAGGGCCGCGAGCAGCCGCGCGACGGCAACTTCCTCTACGGCGCGTTCGGCGGCGACTTCCCGACCGCCGACGGGCGCCGCGTCATGGTCGTCGCGCTGACGAGCCGCCAGTGGAAGGCGCTCAAGGAGGCGACCGGCACCGAGGAGCTCTTCGACAAGGTCTGCGAGGCGACCGGCCACGACTTCCGCGGCGAGGGCGGCCGCTACAAGGGCCGCGACCTCATCCGCGAGCTCCTGGCGCCGTGGTTCGCGGCGCGCACGCTCGAGCAGATCCGCGAGACGTTCGCCGGCACGGGCGTGTCGTGGGGGCCGTACCAGACCTTCAAGCAGCTCGTCGAGGAGGATCCGCGCTGTTCGGAGGCCAACCCGATGTTCTCGATGGTCGAGCATCCCGTCGGGACGTATCTGACGCCGGCCTCGCCGCTGAAGTTCTCCAAGAGCGGGCGCCTGCCGGCCCGGCGGTCGCCGCATCTGGGCGAGCACACCGAGGATGTCCTCGCCGAGCTCGACGAGGCCGGCGCGGCTCAGCCGGCGTCGTAGACGTCGAGCAGCCGCGCCGCGCGGGGGCGCGAGGCTATAATCCGGCGTCCTCGCGGATGTAGCTCAGTTGGCTAGAGCGTCTGCTTGCCATGCAGAAGGTCGAGGGTTCGAGTCCCTTCATCCGCTTCGCAGGAGAACCCCGCTCCGGCGGGGTTTTCTGCGTGCTGGAGCCGCCACGGCTTCGGCTGCGAGCCACAGTGCGTCGAACTCGCGAAGGCCACGCAGGAGTCGCCGAATGTGCGAGTAAGGTACGAGCTGTGTCTATAACTTTGACGCAGTTGCGTAGCTTCCTCGCGGTCATGCGCGGTGGATCGGTCACCGCCGCGGCCGACGAGCTCGTCGTTACGCAGCCGTCCGTCTCGGCCGCCGTGGCGGCGCTCTCGCGCGAGCTCGGCACCCCGGTGACCGAGCGCGAGGGACGGGGCATCCGCCCGACGGCGGCCGGCAACGCGTTTGCGCCGTTCGCCGCCGACGTCATCGGGCTGCTCGAGGAGGGTCGCCGTGCGGCGCGCGAGGCGGCGCATCTCGCCGATCGCCGGCTGCGCCTGGCGGCGGTGACGACCGCCGCCGAGTCCTTCGTGCCGCCGCTCATGCGCGCCTTCGCGCAGAGCAACGACGCGATCGGCATGACGCTCGCGGTCGGCAACCGCGAGCAGGTGCTCGATCTCGTGCTCGATCACCGCGCCGACGTCGCGATCGGCGGGCGCCCGCCACGCGATCCGCGCGTGCACGCGACGCCGATCCTGGTCAACGACTTCGTGCTCATCACCGCCCCCGACGATCCGCACGCCGCCGGCGCCGCCGTCGACTCCGGCGAGCTCGAGCGCCGCGTCTGGCTGCTGCGCGAGCCGGGCTCGGGGACGCGGGTCGTCAACGAGGAGTTCCTCGCCGCCGCCGGACTCGAGCCACAGACGCTGACGCTGGGCTCCAACGGCGCGATCAAGCAGGCCGCGCGCGCCGGCCTGGGGGTCTCGTTCATCTCGCGCGCGGCCGTCGCGCTCGAACTCGACAACGAACTGCTGGCGGCCCTGCCCGTGCGTCACCGCCCCGCCTCGCGGCGCTGGTATGCGATGTGCTCGACGGTCGGGCCGCGCCGCGCCGCCGTCGAGCGCTTCATGACGTTCGCCGCGTCGCCCACGGCGCGCGAGGCGCTCTCGGAATCCGCGGGCGTCGATCAGGCCGCACGCGCCGCGGGCGCGCAGTAGGGCGCGGGAGGCGGCCGGCCGCTACGATGCTGTCATGGAATCCCCTCCGGCCGTCTGGACCGTCGCCCCCGGAGCCGACGAGGACGAGGCGAAAGACCTGGTGGACCGCCTCGCCGAGCACCTCGGCATCCAGCCCCCCCAGATCACGAACGGCATGGTCATGCTGCCCGCCAACTACCCGCGCGTCGCCAACGCGCTCGACGAGGTGCAGCCAGACTGGCGCGACGAGCGCGTGCTGGTCCCGCCGGTGGCCTGACCCTCCGCGGCGCGAGCTGTCCGCAACTCCGGGCGGCGTTTTCTGAGTCAGATCGCGCCAGCGCGCTCGCGGCTACTGCTGGGAAGGGGTGGCCGGCGCCTTGGCCTCCACGCTGTCGACGCGCCCCTCGCCACCGAGCGCCACCGTCGCGCGCGCCGTCACGAGGTGGTAGAGCACGAGCACCTGCACGATCGCCAGCGACTCGGAGCGATGCAGCTCGGTGCCCACCGTGAACTCGCCGAGACGCTCCGAGCGCAGGTGGCTGGCGAAGTGCATCCGCTCCCAGACGGACTCCTCGATCTCCGACCCGCGCGCGGGATCGATCTCGCCGGGGACGAACACCCGCTGCTCGGTGTCGCTCTCGTCGCAGCGGATGCTGCTGCCGTCGTCGGCGGAGAACTCCGACAGGTCGGGATGCACGAGCCCCTTGCGCAGCACGATCTCGGCATCGAGGTGCTCCTGGTCGCCACGCTCGCCGGGCTTGAAGGAGACGACGATGTCCGACCAGCGCTGCTGCGGACGGATGTAGAGCTCGGAGTCGGGCTCGCGACGATCGAGCTCCTCGAGCACCTGATCGGTGGTGTACCCGCGCCGCGAGCAGTCGCGCTGCACCTTCCAGGCGCGGCGCAGCTTCTCGGGCGGAGCGAGGAAGACGCGGACGTCGTAGGAGTTGCGCAGCTCCTCGGTGTGGTAGCCGAGCAGGCCCTCGATGAGCGTGAACTGCTTGGGCTGCGTGTAGACCGGCGGGCCGAACGTGCCGTCCTTGTGCTGGTAGACGGGCTTGAGGATCGCGTTGCCGGCCCGCAGCTCCGCGAAGTGGCGCTCCATGATGTCGATGTAGTTGCAGTCCGGGTGCAGCGGCGTGATGTTGTGCTCGGCCCGCTGACGGCGGTCGTAGCGGTGGTAGTCGTCCGCGGCGACGTGCGTGACGTTGTTCTCGCCGAGCATCCGCACGAGGCCGCGGCTGAGCGTCGTCTTGCCGGTGGCGGAATCTCCAACGACGCCGAGGATGATCGGTCGGGGCATCTGTGCTGCTCCTAGCTCATGGGTGGGCGTGCCCGCACAAGGCGCAGCCGGCTCAGCTCGCCGCCTCTGCCTTCTCGGGCTCGGCAGCGTCGTCGTCGGGATCGGCGTCGACGTCGTACTCGGGTATCGGCTGGTCGTCGAAGACGCTGCTGCGGCGGATGTCCTCGGCCTCGATCATGATCAGCTCCTCGCGGCCGAGCGGCCGGTCGGCCTCGAAGAGGCGCATCGCCTGCCGCATGCGGCCGCGCTCGATCGCGTTGCGGATGCTGCGCCCGTGCGCGAAGCGCGGCTGGTCGACACGCCGCTCGATGTAGTCGCGCATCGCCTCGTTGGCCTCCTCGCTGAACTCATAGCCCTGCTGCTCGATCATCATCGACGCGATCTCCATGAGCTCGTCGGGCTCGTAGTCCGGGAAGTGGATGTGGTGCGCGATGCGCGACCCCATCCCCGGGTTGGCGAGGAAGAACTCGTTCATGGGGTCCTTGTAGCCGGCCATGACGACGACGAGGTTGTGCCGCTCGGACTCCATCACCTGCAGCAGCACCTCGATGGCCTCC
>JAHWJM010000080.1 GCA_019348435.1 Actinomycetota bacterium | reverse complement strand
ACGACGAGTTCGTGGCGTTCGCCAAGGATGTCGCGATGCACATCGCGGGATCGCCCTCGACGCGGTACGTCTCCGAGGAGGAGATCCCGCAATCCGAACGCGAGAGCGAGCTGCGGATCTTCGAGGGCCAGGCGGCCGACAAGCCGGAGAACGTGCGCGCGAAGATCGCCGAGGGCAAGCTGCGCAAGTGGATGGAGGAGACGGTGTTGCTCAAGCAGCCGCACGTCAACGCCGACAAGTTCGACGGCAAGACGATCGAGGAGCTGCGCGGGGACCTGTCGGCGAAGACCGGCGAGAACGTCGTCATCCGGCGCTTCACCCGGTTCGCGGTCGGCGAGTAGGCTCGCTGCCGTGGCTCGGCGATGACCCCGGCGTCCGCGCCCGCCTTCAAGCGGGTCCTGCTCAAGCTGTCCGGCGAGGCGCTGATGGGCGACCTCGACTACGGGACCGATCCTGAGCGCGTGCGGGCGATCGCCGCGCAGATCGCCGGCGTGCACCGCAGCGGTGTCGAGATCGCGCTCGTCGTGGGCGCCGGCAACATCTACCGGGGCCTCAAGGGCGCTGCCGCGGGGATGGATCGGGCGACGGCCGACTACATGGGGATGATGGCCACCGTCCTCAACGCGCTGACGATGCAGGACGCGCTGGAGAAGGAGGGCGCCAACACCCGCGTGCAGTCGGCGATCACGATCTCGGAGGTCGCGGAGCCCTACATACGCCGCAGGGCGATGCGCCACCTCGAGAAGGGCCGCATCGTGATCTTCGCGGCCGGCACCGGCAACCCGTTCTTCACGACGGACACGGCGGCCGCGCTGCGCGCCGTCGAGATCCACGCCGAGGCGATCCTCATGGCCAAGAACGGCGTCGAAGGCGTGCTGACCGGCGACCCACGAACCGACTCCGACGCGACGCTGATCCGCGAGATCAGCCACATGGACGCGCTGCGGCGCGGTCTGCGGGTGATGGACTACACGGCGCTGACGCTCTGCGCCGAGAATCAGATGCCGCTCTACGTCTTCAACATGAACGACGAGCGCAACATCGAGCGGATAGTGTCCGGCGAACGGGTGGGAACGGTGGTGGTGACGCGAGATGAGTGAGCTGATCGACGAATTGCTGGAGGACGCCGCCGACCGGATGAGCAAGTCCGTCGAGGCGACCAACCACGAGTTCGCCTCCGTCCGCACCGGGCGGGCGAGCCCGGCGCTGCTCGACCGCGTCCACGTCGACTACTACGGCGTCTCGACACCGCTGCGCCAGCTCGCCACGATCAACGCCGCCGAGGCGCAGCTGCTGACGGTGCAGCCCTACGACAAGTCGTCGATGAAGGCAATCGAGAAGGGCATCACCGAGGCGAACCTCGGGCTGACGCCCAGCAATGACGGCAACATCATCCGGCTCGTCATCCCGCAGCTGACGGAGGAGCGCCGGCGCGAGTTCGTGAAGATGGTCCGCCACATCGCCGAGGAGGGCCGGATCGCGATTCGCAACGTGCGCCGCGACGTCATGCACGACCTGCGCGAGCTCAAGGACGGCGGCGACGTCGGCGCCGACGAGGAGCACCGCGCCGAGACGAGCCTGACGAAACTCACGAACGACAAGATCGCCGAGCTCGACGCGCTGCTGAAGGGCAAAGAAGAAGAGATCCTCGAGGTCTAGTGTCGGCGCAGGGCGGCGAGGCGGCGCGCTACGTCGCGATCATCACCGATGGCAACGGGCGCTGGGCGAAGTCGCGCGGCCTGCCGACCATCGACGGTCACCGCGCCGGCGCCGACAACCTCAAGGCCCGCCTGCGCGACGCCGGCGAGCTCGGCGTGCTCGAGCTGACGGTCTACTCGTTCTCGACGGAGAACTGGACGCGCCCGCAGGACGAGGTCAGCGGCCTCATGGCGATGTTCGCCGAGCGGATCGTCGAGGAGACGCCCGAGCTGCACGACAGCGGCGTGCGGATCCGCTTCGTCGGGCGCCGCGAGGGCGTCGACCCCAAGCTCGTCGAGCAGATGCAGTGGGCCGAGGCGCTGACTGCCGGCAACGACAAGATCACGCTGTACGTCGCCTTCAACTACGGCGGCCGCGCGGAGATCGTCGACGCCGCCAAGCGCTTCGAGGGCGGCGACGAGGACGACTTCCGCAAGCTGCTCTACGCGCCCGAGATGCACGACCCGGACCTCATCATCCGCACGAGCGGCGAGAAGCGCCTGAGCAACTACCTCATGTGGCAGTCCGCCTACTCCGAGCTCGTCTTCAGCGAAGCGCTGTGGCCGGATTTCGATCGCCGCGACTTCGAGGCGGCGATGATGGAGTACGCCGTCCGCCGGCGGCGCTTCGGGGGCCGCTGATGGCCGCCCGCCCGCCCGGCGTCCGCCGACGTCCCTCGGCGGCGTCCCGGCGGCCGCGGCGCGGCTCGCCGCGCTCGGAGCTGGTCGGGCGGCTGCTCGTCGCGATCCCGGCGGTCGTCTACGCGATCGTGATCATCGCGCTCGGCGAGTGGTGGTTCGCGCTCGGCATCCTGCCGCTGGCGATCATCGCCGCCGGCGAGCTCTTCGACCTCTATGCCGACGCCCAGCCGGTCCGGCTGGCCGGCTTCATCGGCGTCATCGCGCTGATCCTCGCCGCGTACTTCGGCGACGGCTTTCACGTCCTGCTGACGCTGCTGGCGTTCTTTCCCGTCCTGTTCGCGGTCACGCTCATGCAGCAGAAGGCCGGCACGCTGGGGATGGCGATCACCGTCTTCGGCGTCGTCTGGATCGGCGTCTCGCTGGCCCACGGGGTGCTGCTGCGCGACCTGCCGCACGGCGGCGGCATCATCGTCGACATCCTCGTCGGCACGTTCGTCGGCGACTCTGGCGCGTACATCGGCGGACGCTGGTTCGGGCGGCGCAAGCTCGCTCCGGCGATCTCGCCGAACAAGACCGTGGAGGGCCTTGCGATCGGGATGGTCACCGCGGTCGTGGCGACGTGGCTGGCCGGCACCTACCAGGACTGGCTGTCGGGCACCGACGCGCTCCTGCTCGGCATCGGCGTCGCGCTCGCCGCCCCGCTGGGAGACCTCTTCGAGTCCTTCGTCAAGCGCGACGCCGGCACGAAGGACACCGGCCGGCTGTTCGGCCCGCACGGCGGCGCGCTGGATCGGCTCGACGCGGTGCTGTTCACGACCGTCGTCGGCTATTACGTCTGGCTCGCGCTGCTGTAGGGCGCCCGAGACGCCCTGCCGCGGCAGGGCGTCTCTGTGCGTGTCGTCGTGTCAGCGCTTGCGGAGCGTCAGGCGGAAGACCCGCTCGCAGTCTCGAAGGCGATCTCTGCCGTCGGCGCGGACGGTGTCGCGGCCGCTGCCGCAGCTGATGGTCTCGACGCTGCCGTTGGCCGCGTCGATGACGTCGTTGCCCGAGCCACCGAAGTAGCTGTTGCGTCCGTCGCCGCCGTCGATCCTGTCGTTCCCGCCGCCGCCGGAGAGCCGGTCGCCGTCGAGGCCGCCGGAGAGCCGGTCGTTGCCGTCGTCGCCGTAGAGCCGGTCACGGCCGTCGCCGCCGGAGAGCCGGTCGCGGTCGTCGTCGCCGTCCAGACGGTCTCGGCCGAGGCCGCCCTCCAGGTAGTCGATGCCGTCACCGCCGGTGAGCGTGTCATCACCGCGGCCGCCGTTGATGTCGTCCGGCCCCGTCTCGCCCCGCAGCTCGTCGTCGCCGAGGCCGCCGGAGAGGAAGTCAAAGCCCTCGCCGCCGAAGATGGCGTCCGCATCGGCGCCGCCGTTGAGGTCGTCGGGTCCGTCTTCGCCGAAGATCGTGTCCGTGCCGCTGCCGCCGGACATCTCGTCAAAGCCGCTGCCGCCGCGCAGACAGTCGTTTCCCTGCAGGCCGTTGACGATGTCGTCGCCCTCCCCGGCGAGGATGCGGTCGGGCCCCGGCGTGCCGTTGAGCGTCTCCGGTCCGGCGGTGCCGCTGATCGGCGCCTGCGTGTCGTTCGGGCACGGCCCTCCCTCCTGTGCTCCGGCCGAAGCCTGGAGTGTCAGTGGCACTGCTACCGCCAGAAGCGCGCCGCAGATGAGACGGCGAGCAGAAAGCGCGTTGGACATGTTCCTCCCCAGATTGTCAGTGGACATCGCATGCGAACACTGTGTTTACCGGTAAGTTGCGAGGGAGGCGTCCACGAGCGCCCCGACGACCCGCGAGCGCTCGTCCTCCTCGGGGTGCCAGAGGACGCCGAGCAGAAACCGCGCCGCCGGGTCCTCGATCGCCTCGGCGCTGTCATCGAGCGTCGCCCGCCCCGTCACGCGCAGCCCCTCGCCGATCCGGTCGGGCCCCTGATGGTGATGTGAGAGCACGGCCTCGGTCTCGTTGCCGGTGGCGGCCGCCGCCAGCGAGGCCGGCTCGAGCCGCACCTCGTGGCGGGCGAAGCTCGCCGGCAGCGCGCGGTGCTCGTCGTGGTGCAGCACGTCGGGCAGGTGCTGGTGCAGCGTGCCGCCATAAGCGACGTTGAGCAGCTGCATCCCACGGCAGATGCCCAGCAGGGGGATGTCGTGCTCCGTCGCCCCGCGCGCCAGCGCGATCTCGAAGCCGTCGCGGCGCGGCTCCTCGTCGGCCGTCGCCGGGTGCGGCTCCTGGCCGTAGCGACGCGGAGCGACGTCGCTGCCGCCGCCGCTCAGGATCACGCCGTCGAGTACGGCGAGCAGGTCCCGCGGGTCCTCGGCGTCCGCGTCGTCGGCGACGAGCAGAAGCGCCCGGGCACCGGCGCGCTGGACGGCGCGGACGTAGGCGAAGGGGGAGAAGGCCGCGTGCTCGTCCCACTTGCCGGACCGGATGTCGCCGACGCTGCAGGTGATGCCGATGGTGGGGCGGCTCGTCACGTTCGCGCAGGATAGGCGCGCGGCCGGTGCGAGCCCGCGAATCAGCGCCTGCCAGAATGCGCCGATGCCCCGGCGTCTTCTCATCCTCGGATCGACCGGGTCGATCGGTACGCAGGCGCTCGACATCGTCGCGCGCGACCCCGAGCTCGAGCTCGTCGGCCTCAGCGCCGAGCGCTCCTGCGACGCGCTGATCGAGCAGGCGCGGCGCTTCGGCGTCAAACGCGTGGCGCTCGCCGACGCCGACGCCGGCGCGCGCGCCGCCGAGGCCTGGACCGACGGGGACGTGCTCGTGGGCGCGGAGGGGCTCGTGCGGCTCGTCCTCGAATCCGGGGCCGACCTCGTCCTCAACGCGCTTGTCGGCTCCGCCGGACTGGGGCCCACGATCGCCGCGCTCGGCGAGGGGATCGACCTCGCGCTCGCCAACAAGGAGTCGCTCGTCGTCGGGGGCGAGCTCGTGATGGCACTCGCCGAGGCGACCGGCGCGCAGATCCTGCCTGTGGACTCCGAGCACTCGGCGCTGCACCAGCTGCTGGCGGGCGAGGCGGCGGGAACCGTCGAGAAGCTCGTGCTGACGGCGTCGGGCGGACCGTTTCGTGGGTGCACCCGCGCCGAGCTCGCCGAGGTCACCGTCGACGAGGCGCTCGCCCACCCGACCTGGGACATGGGCGGCAAGATCTCGATCGACTCCGCGACCCTCATGAACAAGGGCCTGGAGGTCATCGAGGCCTTCCACCTCTTCGGCGTCCCCTACGACCGCATCGAGGTCGTCGTGCACCCCCAGTCGATCGTCCACAGCATGATCACGCTCTGCGACGGCGCTGCCCTCGCGCACCTCGGAAATCCCGACATGCGGGTGCCGATCTCCTACGCGCTGCACTACCCCGACCGCGTCGACGTGCCGGTCGCGGCGCTCGACCTCGCGCAAGTCGGCGCGCTGACGTTCGAACCCGTCGACGCGGAGGCGTTCCCGGCGCTGGCACTCGCCCGCGCCGCCGCCGTCGCCGGCGGCACCGCGCCGTGCGTGCTCAACGCCGCCAACGAGGTCGCCGTGCATGCCTTCCTGCGCGGAAAGCTCAGCTTTCTCGGGATCGCAGCCGTCATCGAAGGTGCGCTCGAGCGCCTGCCGGCCACCCGCGTGCGCGCGTTCGAATCGCTCTACGAGGCCGACCGCGAGGCCCGCGCCGTCGCGGCCGAGCTCGTCGAAGCCTGGTCAGAGCGGCTCCTACACTGAGCCGGTGAGCTATTTCCTGGCCTTCGCGGGCTTTGCAGCGCTGATCATCCTGCACGAGTTCGGGCATTTCGTGGCCGCCAAGGCCGTCGGGATGCGCGTCGAGCGCTTCTCCCTCTTCTTCCCGCCGCTCGTCGCCAAGTGGCGGCCGAAGAACAGCGAGACCGAGTACGCGATCGGGGCGATCCCGCTCGGGGGCTACGTGAAGATCACCGGGATGAACCCCGACGAGGAGATGGCCCCGGAGGTCGCTCATCGGGCGTACTACCGCCAGAAGGTCTGGAAGCGGATCGTCGTCATCGCCGCCGGTCCGGCGGTGAACATCGTCCTCGCGTTCCTCATCCTGTGGGTGCTGTTCGCGGCCCGCCCCATGCAGTACGTGCAGCCGGTCGTCGAGCGCATCGAGCCCGACAGCCCGGCGCAGGGCGTCCTGCAGCCGGGCGATCGGATTCTCTCTGTCGACGGCGTGGCGGGCTACGCCCCTGGCATGTCCGCCGAGCGGGGGACCGATCGCGTCGAGGCGCTGCGCGAGGCGATCACCAAGCACGGCTGCGTGGGCGAGGAACGCGACGGCTGCGCGGCGACGCAGCCCGTCGAGCTGGTCGTGCTGCGCGACGGCGAGCGGCGCAGGCTCGAGGTCGTGCCGCGCTACGACGAGCGGGCGGACCGGCTGCTGATCGGCTTCGGCTTCGGCACCCGCGGAGTGGACGTCGGCGTCGGTGAGGCGGCGCAGCTCAGCGTGACCGGGATGTGGAACGTCACGACGCTGACCGTGCAGGCGATCGTCAAGCTCGTCTACGACAAGGAGGCGCGCGAGGAGGTTTCCGGCGTCGTCGGCTCCTACGAGGCGACGCGCCAGACGCTCGAGTTCGACACGGTGCGGGCGATCAGCATCCTGGCGCTGATCTCGCTGTCGCTGGGCATCATCAACCTGTTTCCCTTCCTGCCGCTCGACGGCGGCCACATCTTCTGGGCGGTGGCCGAGAAGGTCCGCGGCCGCGCCATCTCCTTCCGGGTCATGGAGCGCGCGTCGATCGTCGGGTTCGTGCTCGTGCTGATGCTCTTCTACGTCGGGTTGTCCAACGACATCGGGCGATTGACGAGCGGGGAGGGCTTCGGCGTCCGCTAGGGCGCCGGCGCCAGCTCGACGCGCTCGAGGTCCCACACCGGCAGGTCCGCGTCCGCCGCGGTGGCCTCGAAGTCGGCCAGCGCGGCCGTCCCCAGCGCCGCGAACGCCACGCGCGTGCGCTCGAGGTAGTCGCGGCTGACGACGGCGGCGCGGTCGTCGCGAGCGCGCCGCAGCCGGCGGCGCCCGCTGGAGGAGCCGACGTACGCCCAGACGGTGCCGTGGACCGGGGTGACGGCGGCGGTGACGTCGATGCGCTCGTAGTTGCGCTCGCGGTGATCGATGACGGGCAGTTGCGCGTCGTCGACGGGTACGCAGAGGCCGTGGGTGCCGGCCGCCGCGTCCTCGAACAGGTCCAGGAAGGCGACGAAGACGGGCGGGCGGCTGCCGTCGGCGCGCAGCCGGTAGTGCTTGTAGCCGGGCACGTCGACGCGGTTGTCCATCGCGACGCCCCAGCCGCGCCGCCGGCCGCGCAGGACCGCGGGATGATGGCCGCGCAGATCGGCGGCCAGCGAGCCATAGGCGAAGATGAACTGCATCGGCGCAAACCGTAATGCCGCGGCGGTGATCGGGCGGTCCAGGCCGCTCCGTAGAATGGACCGATGGCCTCAGCGCGACAGATCATGGTCGGCAGCGTTCCCGTCGGCGGCGGCGCCCCTGTCGCCGTGCAGACGATGACGAAGACGGAGACCGCCAACCTGCAGGCGACGATGGACCAGATCCACAAGGTCGCCGAGGCGGGCGCCGACATCGTGCGCGTCGCCGTGCCGCGCGACCGCGACATCGAGGCGCTGCGGACGATCGTCGTGCAGTCGCCGATCCCGGTGATCGCCGACATCCACTTCAACCACACGCTCGCGCTGAAGGCCATCGACGCCGGCGCGCACTGCATCCGCCTGAACCCCGGCAACATCGGCGGACCGGACAAGGTCGCCGAGGTCGTCGCGCGGGCGCGTGCGGCCGGTACGCCCATGCGCATCGGCGTGAACTCCGGCTCGCTGCCCAGGCACCTGCACGCACTCGAGCGCGACAATCCCGTCGAGGCGCTGACGGCCGCGGCGACGGAGTTCGTCGAGCTCATGCACCGCTTGGACTTCTATGACTTCAAGGTCTCGATCAAGTCGACGAACGTGCCCAACACGATCGCCTCCAACCGCCTGCTGAGCGAGAAGATCGACCACCCGCTGCACCTCGGCATCACCGAGGCCGGGACGAAGTGGTCGGGCAGCCTGAAATCCGCTGTCGGCCTCGGCACCCTGCTCGCCGACGGGATCGGCGACACGATCCGCATCAGCCTCTCGACGTTTCACGCCGAGGAGGAGGTCAAGGTCGCCTGGGAGATTCTCAAGGCGCTGCAGCTGCGTGAGCGCGGCCCGGTGCTTATCGCCTGCCCGACGTGCGGGCGCCTGCAGTTCGACATGGACACGGTGGTCGGCGAGATCGAGCGCCGCCTCGAGGCGTACGCGGACCCGATCGAGGTCGCCGTGCTCGGCTGCGCGGTGAACGGCATCGGCGAGGCCTCGCACGCCGACTTCGGCATCACCGGCGCCAAGGCTACGGCTGATGACCCGCCGGACAGTTTCTGGGGGCGTTTCAATGTGGGCCGGATCAACAATGGCGCAGTTGGGCGTTGGCTCGATGACCGGATCTGGGGTGAGGGCGTGCGTTCGAGGTGGGGCACACCGCCGGCGCGCTATATCGGCTCCGAAGGTGCTAGGGCGGCGCAGGCTGAGGCGCACGCCGACCTCCGACGTGCACCGCACCGCAGCACCGGCGTCGTGAACAACAACGTGAACATGACCGTGCATGCGAACTCGGACGTCGACGTCGAGCGCGCCGTCCACCGAGCGATCCGCACCGATCAACGGGACCGGCGCGAGCGGGGCGGCTGATGGCGACCAAAATCGGTTTCGACGGCTCCAGCCCTGACGCTATCGCGGCCAGCCGCGAGGTACGAGAGTTGCTGACCGCTGTCATCGGCGCAGACAGTGACGCGGCCATGGCCACGCTGAACGACACGCTCGAACGGCTCCGTCACATCCACCCGCGGGACAACGCCAAGTGGGGACGC
>JAHWJM010000007.1 GCA_019348435.1 Actinomycetota bacterium | reverse complement strand
TGCAGCTGTCGGTCCTGATCGAATCGATGCGGCGGGAGGGCTTCGAGCTGGTGGTGGGCAAGCCGCGCGTGCTGCTGCGCGAGGTGGACGGTGCCGTCCACGAGCCGGTGGAACGACTCACGATCGACGTGCCGGAAGATCATGTTGGGGCGGTGACGCAGCTGCTGTCGGAACGCCGCGGCCGCATGGTCGACATGGTCAACCATGGCACCGGCTGGGTGCGGATCGAGTATCTGGTTCCCGCGCGAGGGCTGATCGGGTTTCGCACGCGGTTCCTGACCGACACCCGCGGGACGGGGATCCTGCACCACAACTTCGAGACGTACGAGCCATGGGCGGGCGAGATCCGGACGCGATCCACCGGCAGCCTCGTTGCGGATCGGCCCGGCCCCGCAACCGGCTATGCGATCGGCAAGCTGGAGGACCGCGGCTCGCTCTTCGTCTCCCCTGGCGAAGAGGTCTACGAGGGCATGATCGTCGGCGAGAACGCGCGTTCCGACGACCTCGACGTCAACGCCGTCAAGGAGAAGCACCTCACCAACCACCGCTCGTCGACCGCCGACGAGCTGGTGCGGCTCGTGCCGCCGCGCAAGCTGTCGCTCGACCAGGCGCTCGAGTTCCTGCGCGAGGACGAGTGCATCGAGGTCACGCCGAACGTCGTGCGGCTGCGCAAGGTCGCGCTGGACCAGACGAGCCGCGTCAAGGCGATGCGGGCGTCCAAGCGCGAGGCCGTGGCGTAGGGCCACCCGGACGCCGCCGCGGCCTCGGCCGCGGCAGCGCTGCGGCGCAGGGCTCTGGTGGATCGATCGCTAATGGGGCATGTGGCCCATGCGGTCCTTGTGGCGGGGGGCGTCGTGGGGCGGGCAGTACGGGATGCTGGCATGCGCCTGGTGCGTCCCCTGATTCTTGTGGGGCACCGTCGCATGGGCATGGGCGGTGACGCCGTGCTCGCATCCTCCGCCGGTGTGGTCGGCACTGGCACCCGAGGCCGGGATCAGCACCAGTGACGCGGTCATGGCCGTAGCTACAAGAACTCTCCGCACATCGTCTCCTTGTTCGTAGGTACGGGGGCGACGGGCTGCACCGGCGCACGGACGGATGCGACTCCCCCGCCCCCCAGCAGACGACGTGCCTACCCGTGCGCCAAGCGGAGAACGCGTCTCGTTGGCGCCAGGTTCGCGCGAGCAGGTATGCGCAGCGCCGCCGAGCAGCGCGTACATTCGTCGCGTGACCCGCCGCAGCCGCACACCGGACATGGGCCGGCTTGTCGTTTCCTGCGCCGACCGGCCGGGCATCGTCGCCGCCGTCTCGCGCTTTCTCTACGAGCACGGCGCGAACATCGTCGAGTCCGACCAGTACTCGACCGACCCCGAAGGCGGGACGTTCTTCCTGCGGACCGTCTTTCACCGCGCGGGTCTCGCCGCGCTGCGGCCCGATCTCGAGCGCCGCTTCGCGGCGGAGGTCGGCAGGCCCTTGCAGATGCAGTGGAAGTTCACCGCCGCGGGCGTCCCCAAGCGCGCGGCGATCATGGTCAGCCGCTACGACCACTGCCTGCTGGACCTGCTGTGGCGCGCGCGGCGCGACGAGCTCGACCTCGAGGTCGGCCTCGTCATCTCAAACCACCCCGACCTCGCGGATGACGTGCGCTCGTTCGGCGTGCCGTTCGTCCACATCCCGGTCACCGCGGACGCGAAGGCGGAGGCCGAGCGGCGCCAGATCGAGCTGTTGGCGGGCAACTTCGACCTCGTCATCCTCGCGCGCTACATGCAGATCCTGTCGGCCCACTTCCTCGCGGCGGTCGCCGTGCCCGTCATCAACATCCACCACTCGTTTCTGCCGTCGTTCGCGGGCGCGGGCCCCCACGCCCGCGCCCGGGACCGCGGCGTGAAGCTCATCGGCGCGACCGCCCACTACGCGACCGAGCACCTCGACGAGGGCCCGATCATCGAGCAGGACGTCGTCCGCGTCACCCACCGCGACAGCGCCGACGAGCTCGAGCGCCGCGGGGCCGACGTCGAGCGCACCGTGCTCGCCCGCGCCGTCCAGTGGCACTGCGAGGACCGCATCGTGCGCGACGGCGAGCGCACCGTCGTCTTCTGAGATCGCCGCCGTGGATCAAGTACGGGTTCGCTGCCGCGCCGCGCCCGGGCGCTCACCCCGTGTGGCGCGTCGACCGTGGCAACGCGACGAGGCGGTGGTCTGAGGTGAACAGCCGTCGCACCGCGCCGAGCGCCGTGACCGCCGTCGTCGTCGCGACGCCGCCGAGGATGAGGTACATGAGCGCGAGCTGGACGAGCACCGCGTCGAGCGGGTCGACACCCGCGAGGATCAGGCCGGTCATGGCGCCCGGGAGGAAGACGATGCCCAAAGCCTTCGTGTTCTCGATCTGCGGCGAGAGCGCCGTCCGCATCACGCTGCGCAGGATCGGCCGCGAGGCGCCCACCCACGGCTGGCCGAGCGCGAGGCGCGCCTCGACCTCCGCGCGCTGCTCGGAAAGCGCCTCGACGAGCCGTTCTGACACGACGATCGCCGACTTCATCGAGTTGCCGATCAGCATCCCGGCGATCGGCACGATCGTCCTTCCCTGAACGGGGAAGATGCCCAGCCCGAACGCGACGGCGAAGCCGACGACGCCGGTGACGGCGTTGGCCAGCAGGCCGATCCAGAACAGGCCGGGCACGGCGGGCGCGCGCCGCTTGACGGTGGCGGCGGCGAAGACGACGATCCCGACGACCCACACCCATGACCACACGAGCGGCGTGTCAGGATCGATGACGATCGCCAGCGCCGCTCCGACGATGAGCAGCTGGACGAGCCCGCGCGTGACCGAGACGACGAGCTCGCGCTCCAGGCGCAGCCGCAGTCGCAGGCTGATCGCAAACGCGACGACGACGAGGACGAGCGACGCCGCAAGCCCGATGACGCCGATGTCGCCGGCGCTATCCAACCCCGAGCACCTCCTGCGCAGAGCCCTCGCGATCGACCCGCCCGCCGTCGAGCAGCAGCACGAAGTCGGCGAGGCGGCGCATCTGCGCCTCCGAATGCGACACCCAGACCACCGGCGTGCCGTCCCGCACGAGCTGCGACGCGAGCCGTTCGAGCACCGCCGTCGCCTTCGCGTCGAGCGCCGACGTCGGCTCGTCCATGAGCATCACGTGCGGATCGGTCGCCAGCGCACGCGCCAGGCACGCGCGCTGCGCCTCCCCGCCGGACAGCTCACCGGCGTCGCGGGCGAGGAACGTCGCCGGCAGACCGGCGCGCTCGAGCAGTTCGGCGCCGCGCGCCTCGTCGCAGCCGGGATCGGCCTCGCGCAGGTTGTCGAGCACCGTCCCGGCGAACGTCACCGGCCGCTGGAAGACCATCGCAACCTCGCGGCGCAGCCTGAGCGGGTCGCGCTGGGCGATGTCCTCGCCGCGGTGGCGGACTCGCCCCTCGGACGGAACGTCGAGACGGTTGCACAGCCGCAGCAGCGTCGACTTGCCCGAGCCGGAGGGGCCGGCGACGACGGTCAGCCCCCCGCCCGGCAGCTGCGCGTCGAGGCCGGCGAGCCGCCGCGCCTCGGGCGGGCCGACGCTGACGGCTTCGAACGCGAACAGCGGCTCCCCCGCGCACACGCGGCCAGTATGCCCCGCCGCGACTGCGTTCCGCCGCCGCCGTGCCGGCGAGTGGTAGTTGCGCAGCAACCATCTGCACTCACCGCCTCTTGTTCAGCCCGACGACCCGCCGCATCGCCGCCATGCACGACGAGCTCCTCGCCGAGGACGGCCGCTACGCGCAGCTTCTGGCCGGCGGGTCGCCGCGCGCGCTCGCCGAGGCGTAGCGGCTAGAAGCGCAGGACAGCGGCGAGGTCCTCGTGCTCGCGCAGCTCGTCGGCGTAGTGGCGCACCGGCAGGACCTCGGCCGACTGCGCGATGGCATCCTCGATCGCCTTCTCCAGCACGACGGGATCGGGCGGCTCGTAGGCCTCCGAGTACAGCAGCGTCTCGACGCGGGCCTGCTCGAGCATCGCCAGGACGTCCGCGCAGCCGGCGACCGCGCGGTCACCGCGGCCCAGCCGCTCGGCGACGCGGTCGAGCACCTCGCGCTCATGACGGCGCTCGTCCTCGACGAAGCACGGCAGCGCGGCGCGGCGGATGGCCTCGGCGGCGGCGCCGCCGGGATCGACCTCCGCTTGGAACCGGCCGGCGAGCCGCTCGCGCGCGGGGTTGCTCATGATCTCCTCGAAGCGCGCCGCCGACTCCTCGGCGCCACCGATCAGCACCCGCTCGAAGCCGCCTACGGCGAGGTGCTCGTCGAGCTTCTGGGCGACCCGCCTGAGGTGGTCTTCCACGTCGCGCTCGACCCATTGCGGCACGTCGCTCGGCCCGCGGCGCCGCGTCGGCGCGTCGACATCGCTGGAGAGCCGGTCGAGTTCCTCGAGCCCGTCGCTGCTGCCGTGCAGGAAGCGGGCGCGGCGGCTGTCGACGAGCACGACGAGCCAGTCGCGCATGTCGGCCGCGGTGACGAGCGGCGTGACGTACGGCGAGTCGTCGATGACGACCTCTGTGCGCGCCGCGCGCGGGAGCGTGAACGCCTCGAAGAGCCCGGCGGCGTCGGCCGCGATGATGGCGGCGCCGCTGCCCCCTCCCTGCGGGGAGAAGTCCTTCAGGAACGTCCGGGCGCGCTCGAGGTCTGCGCGCAGCGACATCTTGCCGCGGTGGTCGGTCTCATGGGCCTCGATGCGCTTGTGGGCCTCGTCGAGCAGCGACGTGTACACCGACGAACGGGCGGGCTGCGTAGCGAACCGGGCCGGATCGAGATTGACATAGAGGCTGAGCACCGGGACCCCGGGACGTAGCTCGGCGAGATCGCGCAGGCGCCTGCCGAGGGCGGATCCGACGTGGTAATGAGCGCTGGTCGAAGACTCCATCCGCGGGCGATACCCGCCGTCGCCGCGCGCGACACACGGCGCTCGACCGTCTCGCTCACCCCTGTCGTCACGACGCGTGGCGACCGGCGTCCAGCTGGCGCCGCCGTCGAACTCATCTGAACACGGCCCGCCGCAGCTCCCGGGTATCTACCATCTTCTGGGTTCAGCTCGAGTCAGGGGACGCGGAGCGCGCAGAATGACATCCAGATGGAGGACACTCGCCGCGTTCGGCGTAACCGCGTTTGCGCTCGGCAGCTGCGGTGGCAGCGACTCCCCCTGCGCTGCGACACCGGGTGCGGCGCCCGCCAGCGTGCAGGCGCCCGAGGATTGTCCGGTGGACACCGTTATCGCCGTCGATGCGACCGGGCCGCTGCAGGATCGGGCGCTGGCGCGCGACGCGGGCTCGGCAGCGGTGCGCGCGGCCGAGCACACGATCACCGCCGGCGGACACCTGCGGATGGTCGTCTTCGCCGGCGACGCGAACGCCGTCGAGGTCATCTACGACGACGAGGTGCCGCCGCTCGAGGAGCTCGACGAGACGCGCCGGGGCCCGATGGAGCACGACCTGCGCCGCGCGCTCGGATCGACGATCGACAGCGCGCTCGGCGTCAGCGACGACGACGAAGCCCTCGCGGCGCGCGTACGGGCGCTGGCGCGCGGCGGCACGTCGGACATCGCGCGCGCGGTGCGCAACGCGCTGCGCGAGGTCAAGGGACACTCGGGCGCGGCGGCGGTCACGCTCGTCTCCGACGGCGTGCAGGCCAGCGACCAGCTCATGCTCGCGCGCCGCCTGCAGGCCGGCGACTCCACCGCGAGCCTTGCCGCGCAGCTGGGCGAGCTGCTGGGCGACGCGGAGGGCGTCGACGTGCTGCAGGCCGTCGGCCTCGGCCGGCTGCCCGGTCGCGTCAACCAGAGCGCGCGGCGCACCGACGAGCTCGTGGAGATCTGGAAGACCGCGTGCGAGCAGACGGGCGCAGCGAACTGCGAGACGACGACAGAGCTGTGACGACGCGATGGCGAGGAGAGCCGTGAACGAAGACGACACGACGCGCGAGCTCGATCCCCGGGACGCGCCGGAGGGATCCGCCGCGCCTGACGGTGCGCAGGAGCAGCCGGTTGTCCTGCCGCCGCCGTTGCTGTCGATCCCGGGCTTCGGAGAGCCATCGGAGGCGCCGGATCAGGCCGCGCGGCCGATCGCCGACGGCACGCCGCCGGCGCCCGACCTTGCCGACGGCCGGCGCACGCAGGCCCTCCATCCGCGCGACGACGCCGACCGCGTGCGCGGCAAGATCGTTGCCGAGAGCATCGCGCAGCACGCCGACCACCTGATCGGCTCGCGCCTGGGCCCGCTGATGGAACGCGCCGTGCGCGTACGCACCCTCGACGACGACCTGATCACCGCCAACGCCGCCGCCGAGCAGATCGCGGCGGCGGCGGGTGAGGGGCCGCCGGACCCGCCGCCGACGACGATGCGGGGGCGCATGTCGGCGCGGATGGCCGCCGGCGGATGGTTGCTGGCGCTGTTCTTCGCCGTCGGCATCGCCGAGGCGCTGTTCGCCTACGACGGGTTCCGGGAGCTCGCACGCTTCCGCGCCAGCGATCCGGACGTGCTGCGCGAAGGTGCCCCCGCGCTGTCGGCGATCGTGATCGCGCTTCTCATCGCGGTCGGCCAGAAGTCATGCGGCAAGAACCTGCGCCTGGCCAACGCGAAGGACCCGCAGCCGCCCGAAGACGGGCGCCGGCCGCTGCTGGACTTCGACCTCTCGCGGGCCGCGCGCTACGGGGTGGCCGTGGCGATCATCGTGACCGGGCTGGGCCTGTGGTACGGCGTGCAGAGCGCGCGGACCACCGCGAACAACGCCGCCGCCGCCCGCCAGCAGGCCAACCAGGCCGCCGGCGCGCGCGGCTCGGCCGCCGAGCGCCTGACGCAGAACACCCAGCCCTCCGCAAGCGAGCCCGGGGTATACTTCCTCGTCTCGGCGTCCGTGTTCCTGCTCGGCATCGGCGTCGCCTATCTGCTTGTCGACCCGCTGCGCGAGGCGCGCGCACGCGAGCGCCTCCGCAACGCCGAGACCCTCGCCCATCGCGACCGCATCCGCGCGCAGCTCGGCTCAGAGCTCGGCGCACTTGTCGGCCAGCGCGCGGAGATCGCCACCACGGTGGTCAACGCCAGGCGCCAGATGCACCAGGAGGCCGTGCTGCATCCGGAGGTCGACTTCCTACGGCGCGCCGACGAGTTTCCACACCTCTACGGCACGTGGAGCGCGCGCTCGGAGGCGCCCTCGCACGGGATGCCGGACGTCGGCGAGGCGCACCATGCGCAGGCCAGGCTGGACCGCGACAGCGCGTTGACCGTCCCCGACAAGCTCGCCGACGTCGACGCGCTGATCGCCGAGTTGCTGGGGCGCAAGCTCGCGGGGCCGAAGAGCCTGCCCGAGTGACCGGCTCACGGCAGGCGTCGCCACCGCGCCGGGCACCGGGTCCGCGCCAACCCGCCGGGCCGCGCCGCATGCACGGCCGCTCGGCAGGACCCGCCCGCGTGGCGCGCGCGCCGACGGCAGGCGCGCCCGCAGGCTCGGTCGCCGAGCACGAGCCGGACGCGGCCGCGGGCGAAGCCGCTGCGCTCGGACCGCCGGCCCAGCTGTCGGCCTGGCAGCAGCTGCTGGCCGAGCTCGACCGCCTGCTGCGCGATCCGACCCTCACCCGCGCGCTGAAGGCGTTCGCCGCGAACGTGGCGGGCGGTCTTCGCGGCGCCGCCGCGATGGTGCTCGACGCGGCGCGGCGCGTGGCGCGGGCGCTCGCGCGCATCCGGCTGCCGCGCCGCCTGCTGCTCGCGCTGCTGGCGCTCGCGCTGCCGCTCGCGCTGCTGGCGCTGCTGAACTCTGGCGACGACCAACGGCCCGCGCCGCCGGGCGGGAGCGGGTCGGCGGCGCAGCCGGCGTCCGGCGCAGCGGGCGGCGGCGGGCTGTCGCTGCCTGCGGTCGGGATGCCCGAGGTGCTCGCGCAACCCGACGCGGTGCGGCCCGTCAACGTCGCGCTCGTACTCGACCGCACCTATGACCCGCCGCAGCTGCGGCGTGAGCTGCGGGCGCTGGGCGCTTGGCTCGACGAGAACCACGCGCCGGGCACCCGCGTCTCGGTCATCGATGCCGTCAGCGCCCGTGCCAGCCCGCCGCTGCGCGCCGAGCGGCTCGCCGATGCGGACGCCAGCCGCCGGCGCGCGAGCACCGCGTCCGCGATCCGGACTGCGCTCGCGCGCGGCAACGGGCGCGACCTGCTCGTGACGCTCGGGGCGACCGAGCGCGCGCCGCGTACGGCGCGCACGCTGCGGATCGCGACGCGCCCCGGCGCCGCGACGGGATCGAGCGCCGCGCTGGAGCAGCGCCGGCGCGCCCGCGTCACGATCGACGACAGGCGGCCCAATGCGCTTGCGGCGAGCGTGGCGCGCGCGATCATGGCGATCTCGGGCGAGCGAGAGAAGCGCTGACCGCACACGTCCGTGCGAAGGGATCGGCGCTGTGCGGTCGTGGCGCGCCGAGGGCGGATATCGCACCTTGCGCGCCCAGACCGCCGCGAAGCCAGGCGCGCCTAGCGCGGCCGGCGGGGCCCGTCGGCCACGATGTCGCGCCCGGTCGGGCGCAGCTGCGGATCGAGCTCGAGCTGCCAGAAGTAGCGCGTGAACGTGTGGCCGTGGGCGAAGTCGCCGACGTGCGGTTGCACTGTCTCACCACGTGACATCCTCACGATCAGCTCCGGGTACGTGCGGCCCGGCCGCGCGGCGTACATCGGCGCCGGGAAGGCGCCGCCGAAGCGCGTGTTGACGTCGGTGATGCCGATCCCGATCTCCGGGTCGCGAAATGCCTGCACGGTGCACGGGCCGCGCACGCCGAGCGCCTCGCCGACGACCCTTCCGAGGTCGATGAGCTCCTCGTCGAAGATCACGGTGCCCTTGATCGACTCGCCGCCACGCGACTCGATCATCGTCCGCGGGATCGCGTTCAGGCAGCGGCCCTCGAGGTCGCAGAGCAGGTCGATGGAGAACTCCGCGCCGCCCATGAGCCGCTGCACCATGACCGGCTCCTTGACGTAGCCGACGAAGAACTCCATCTCGGCGCGGTCGGCAGCGGGGTGGATCGAGCGCGCCCCGGAGCCGCGGCGCGGCTTGACCATGACCGGGTAGGACGGCGGATCCTCGCCCGGCAGGACCGTCGGCGGCGACGGCAGGCCGAGCGCGAGCAGCCGCTCGTGGGTCTCGTACTTGTCGAACGTCGCGCGCGCGATATCGGCGGGCGGCACGAACGAGGGCAGCCGGTCGCCGGCGGCCGCGAGCGCCTCGATGTCGAGGTCGGTCAGCGGGACGACGGCCCGCACGTCGTGTTCTGCCACGAGGTGCTCGAGGAACGGGATGTAGCCGGGATCGTCGATCCGCGGCGGCACGACCGCGAGGTCGGCGGCATAACGCGCCGGCGCCAGCGGGTTGGGGTCCGCCGCGATCGTGAAGGCGTGCTCGCCGAACGCGCTGACGATGTCGTAGCGCTTGCCGACGCCCGTGAGCAGGACACCGGTGCGCTCGCCACGCTCACGCATCCGCGGGAAGCGAGCCGTGAAACTGCGCGAGCGTGTCGGCGCGCAGGCCGAGGCGCAGCGTCTCCAGCGAGAGGACCTCGGCGGGCGGGACGTTGCCGAGGTTCACGTCGGCGCCGTAGCGCTCGATGAGCCAGACCTGCTGGTGCTTGCGGGGCGCCTCGAAGATCAGCCGGCCGCGGTCGACCTCGTGGACGATCTCGTCGATCAGCCCGGTCCGTGCCTCGCCGTCGGGGCGATACAGGCCGGCCGTGCCCGTCGCGCGCCCCTCGCAGACGACCATGTCCGCGCCCGCCGCGAGCGCGTCGCGGATGAGCTGCACCCAGCGGTAGGGCGCCAGCAGCGCAGCGGGGTCCTTCTCGCCGACCTCGGCGTAGACGCTGTAGCGCCCCGCCAAGCGCTCGATGAGCGCCGTCTTGTCCTCCGGCGGGATCGCGACCGCGCCGCTGGAGACCTCGATGCGGTCGATCGCGAGCTCGTCGAGCCAGCCGCACAGCTCGTCGACGCGGCCGTGCAGCCACGCGAGCTCGGTCAGCGTCCCGCCGAGCATGACCGGCACGTCGTGCGCGCGATAGGCGGCCAGCTTGGCCTCGAGATCGGCGGTGACGTAGGCCGAGCCCCAGCCCAGGCGCACGGTGTCGATGTGCGCGGCCGCCTGGCGCAGCATGCCGTCGACCTCCGGAACCCCAAGCCCGGTATCGATGACGTGCGTGAGCCCGGCGCTGCGCGGCTTGGGCCGGCGGTCCGGCAGCGGGAGGAAGTCGGGCATCGCGCGCCGCAGGCTATCGGCCGCGCGGCCCGCGCCAGGCCCCCGTGAGCCGCGCGCGATTCCGGGTAGCCCCCTACGATGCGCTTTGCCGCCACCGACGCGTTGCCCGGCGCCGAGCGGACCGTCGAGCTGCCCGCCACCGCGGCGGCCGCCGCGATCGCCCGCCGCGAGCTCGCCGCGACCCCCGGCCTGGCTGGCGATGTCGGCTACAAGGTGCTGCTGCTCGCGAGCGAGCTCATCGCGGTGTTCGTCGCGGACGCCGAGCCGCGTCCCGGCGCCGTCCTGCGGCTGTCGATCGCCGTTGCGGCGCAACGCGTGCGGATCACCGTCGCGGGCGACGCGCCGCACGTGAGCACCGACGCGTTGCTGCAGTCGCGCGAGACGCCGTCGCTGGGCGGCTACGGCCTGCAGATCGTCGAGCGCATGGCCGACGCGTGGGGCACCGCGAGCGCCGACGGCGAGCAGATCTGGTTCGAGCTGAGCCGGTAGGTCTCGCGCTACGCGACGGGCGTTGCCGTCCGCGAGGCGGCTACGGTTGCGTCACCGAATGGAGCTCGTGCCGACCACCCCGAACGTCGAGCTGCGCGGCAGCGGCGACGAGCAGATCGTCGTCCTTGCGTTCCCCTACGACGCGGCGATCGTCAACCTCGTGCGCGGCATTCCCGGGCGGCGCTTTGACTGGGACCGGCGCGAGTGGTGGGCGCCCGTCGACGACTGGGTCGGCGTGCACGTCGCCGGGGTCCTCGAGCGCTTTCCCGACCTGCTGCCCTCCGAGGAGGTCGTGGCGTGGCTCACCGCGATCGACGAGCGCTGGGTCGCCATCGTCGGCGCCACACGCTACGACGGGCGCGGCTGGTGGACGCTGGCCACGCGCGCCGGCCGGCCACCCGAGGCGCTGCTCGAGGGCTCGCTCACCCGCGCCGACGGCGCAGTGCTCGCGCCGCTGACGGTCGCGGGCGCCGAGGCGCTCGCCGCGCAGGACGCCGTCCGCATGGAGGCCGGCGCGCGGCGCTGCGTCGAAGCGCTGCTGACCGGCGTCGAGCCGCCGCCGGCGCGGCTCACCGCGGCGCGGACGTTCGACGGCGAGCGCATTCGCCTCGACGTGCTGTGGGACTCAGACGCCGGGGCGGCGTTCTGCAAGCTGCCCGGCGCCGACGCGCGCAGCCGCACGCTGCCGATCGATCCGTGGATCGTCGAGCCGTTGGACGCGTTCGTGGCGACGTTCGGAGTGGCGGTCGACGGCGCGGGCTCACTCGTGCTCGACGCGCTGCGCGAGGAGCATGCCACGGCGCTCGCAGCGATCCGCGCCTCGCGCGCCGTGGGGGCCGAGCCGATCGAGGAGGTCGCCAGCGTGCTCGGCGGCGAGCTCGCGCCCTTCCAGTGGGCCGCAGTGCGCTACGCGCTGGACGCGCGCCGCTGCTTTCTCGCCGACGAGCAGGGGCTTGGCAAGACCGTGGAGGCGCTCGCGACGCTCGAGGCCGACGGCGCGTTTCCGGCGATCGTCGTCTGCCCCGCGTCGCTGAAGCTCAACTGGCAGCGCGAGGCCGCGCACTGGCTGGCGCACCGCAGCGTCGCGCTCGTCGAGGGGCGCACGGCGGTGGCGGCGAGGGCCGACATCACGATCCTCAACTACGAGATCGTCGCCGCCCACCGCGAGCTTCTGGGCCGGCTCGGCCCGCGGGCGCTCGTCGTCGACGAGTCGCACTACGTCAAGAACCCGCAGGCCAAGCGCACGCAGGCCGTACGGCGCCTGGCGTCGTCGGTCGTCGAGGGCGGCCTGCGGCTGGCGCTGAGCGGGACCCCGGTGCTCAACCAGGCCGAGGAGCTCGTCTCGCAGCTGCGCGTCATCGGGCGCCTCGAGGACTTCGGCTCGGGGGCGCAGTTCACCCGCAAGTTTCGCGGCGAGCTATCGGAGGAGCGCTTGCACTGGCACCTGCGCCGGCGCTGCTTCGTGCGCCGCCTGAAGGCCGAGGTGCTGCCGCAGCTGCCGGCGAAGCGCCAGGTCGTCGTCCCGGTCGCGCTCTCGAACACGACGGAGTACCGGCTCGCCGAGGAGGACGTGATCGCCTGGCTGCGCTCGCAGCCGCTGGACCTGCGCGAGCTCAACGCGAAGATCGCGGCCACCCTGCGTGCGCAGCGCCTGGCGCAGCTCGGGACGTTGCAGCGCCTCGCGGCGCGCGGCAAGCTCGCCACGGCGCTGTCGTGGATCGCGGACTTCCTCGCCTCCGGTGAGCCGCTCGTCGTCTTCGCGCGCCACGTCGAGGTGCAGGAGGCGCTGCTGGCGCGCTTTCCCGACGCCGTGCACCTGCTCGGGCGCGACTCGGCCGCGGCGCGCGAGGCGGCGGTACAGGCCTTTCAGGATCCCGCCGGTCCGCAGCTGCTGATCGGGGCGACGCGCGTCGCCGGGCAGGGGATCACGCTCACACGCGCCTCCAACGTGGCGTTCCTCGAGCTGGAGTGGACGCCCGCGCTGCACGACCAGGCGGAGGACCGCTGTCACCGCATCGGGCAGCACGACGCGGTGACGGCGTGGTACCTGCTCGCCGCCGACACGATCGACGAGACGATGGCCGAGCTCATCCAGCGCAAGCGCGGCGTCATCGCGGCGGTCACCGACGGGCGCCAGCTTGACGGCGACGGGCTCGTCGAGGCGGTCGTGCGCGAGCTGCGCGAGGGCCGGCCGCTGCGCCACCTGCGCCCGGTCGCGTAGTCCCGCGCAGCAGCCGGTGGCGCTCGCAGCGATGCTTGGCGCCGCCACCGGCGGGGAACGACGCTGCCAACCCCGCCCCAGAACTCACGGAGGAGTACCCATGATCGGTTTCATCGTCGCCGGCCTCATCATCGGCCTGCTGGCCCGCCTGATCCTCCCCGGCAAGCAGCACATCGGGCTGCTGTGGACGCTCGTCCTCGGGGTCGTCGGCTCGGTCATCGGAGGCAGCATCGCCAACCTGATCGGCAGCGGCGACATCATGGAGCTCAACGTCTTCGGCTTCATCATGGCCGTCATCGCGGCCGTCCTGCTGCTGTCCGCCGCCGAGCGCGCGGGCCTGGGCGCGGGGCCGCAGCGGGGACGGCTCGGGCGCGGATAGCGCGGGCCCGGGCGGCGCACCACATCGCGCTCGTCCGGCGAACGTCGTTCAGCCGCCTCGGGATGTCGCGCGGCGGGCGTCCTCGAGGCCGGTGCCGGCGAGCGCCGCGTTGGCCTTGTCGACGTACGCCGGATGGTGCTTGTCGTGATGCAACCGCTCGTCTGCGCGCTGATCTGCGGCTCGAGCGCCTTGTGCGCCTAGGGCAGGTCAGCAACGGTGTAGGCCATCGGCCAGATCATGACGCGGACCCCGCTGGTGAGCCCCCCGCGATTCGGCAACTGCTCGTGATCGGACTCGTGCAGCACGCGCGATCTGCCGATACAGGGCTCCAGAAGCCCTCGACATGCTGACGATCTCCATCATCTTTGCGCTGCTCGTGCTTTTGTGGGGCCGCCTCGGCATCGCCCACGGCGATTCGCTGTCGGGATCGGATGTCGAGGACCCTGGCGCGGCCGGGGTACGGCGCGGCCGACCCCGGCACCGCAACGATCTCGCGGCAGGACGCAGCAGCGCTTCGCGCTAGATCCACGCCACACACAGTCGTTTGTCCTTCGGGTGCGTCGGTTATGCGTCCTCGTGGCGGGCTCTGCTCGGGACGGTCCAGGCCCGCTGAGAACGTAAGCCAACGAAGGAGAATCATGAAGAAATTTGTGTTCCTCGCGGCGCTGCTGGCCGCATCCGCGATGACGGTTCCCAGCCTCGCGAAGAAGTCCGACTCATCTCGCGGCGGCAAGGACAAGGCCAGCGGCGGCATCGATGTCACCGTCCACACGCACACCTCGGGCCTGGGCGGCCCGGGTGGCGCCGCACTGCTGACGGAGACCGATCCACTCTCGTTCCCGGTCCAGGAGGAGAGCTTCAGCTACGCGTCGGTGCCCTGCAGTACGTCTGTGCCGTTCAACGACCGTGCGCTGGAGTTCAACCCCGACTACCCGGGTATCAACGATCCGGCCTCGGCGCGCTTCATCACCGAGGGTGAGGTGACCGACGTCAGCAAGAACGGCAAGAAGGCCGATGTCGAGGGCACGATCACCATGTTCCTCTGCGAGAACGGTAAAGAGGGCGACCAGATCGAGTTCGCCTACGACGGCAAGCTCATCGTGAAGTCGGACAACGTTGCGGCAGTGCGCGGCAAGTTCGACATCGTCGGCGGGACCGGGCGCTTCGAGGGCATCGACGGTCAGGGCTCGCTGCATGGCCGCCTGACCTGCCTGGAGCGGGTGCTGGCGCGCGTCGAAGGTGAGCCCGAGAACTGCGCCGAGGCGGGCATGTTCACCGACGCGGTCTTCTTCCGCGGTCCGAAGAACGACCCGTCGCCGGCGGACATCACCGGCGGGCTGAAGGGCCATTACGAGGATCCGACGGTCCCGACGTCCTGATGGCATAGATCGCGACGCCAGCGGACGGGCCCGGATTCCGGGGCCGTCCGTGCGTCGTGCGGCCGCTCAGTCGCCCGGCTCGCGCGCGTGTCGCCGACACCAGTAGACGTCGGTTCGGTAGGGCAGCTCGAGGCGCTGGGCGCCGCGCAGCGCGGGGTGACTGCACACGATCTCCCGCACGCTCCGCAGCAGGGCGTCTCGCTCCCGCGGCGGCAGCGATGCAACGAAGGCGATCGAGCGCACGCGTGCGATCAGCCCGTCGACGTCAAGCTGCTGGCGATGCGAGAAGCGCCGGTGGCGCAGCGCGTCGAAGGGCTGGGCCGGTGTGAAGGCCTGCTTCCAGCTCAGATCGCGGTTGCGCGGCGCGCCGCGCCGCTTGGCTGCCACGAGCCGCCAGATCTCGGCGACCCAGTCGACGTCGAGGTCGGGGTTGTTCCACACGAGCCCGAGCCCGCCGCCGGGCTTGAGCACGCGGGCGATCTCCCTGAGCGCCTCGCCACCGGCAAACCAGTGAAACGCGGTTGCGACGACGACCGCGTCGACGCAGGCGTCTGCGAGCGGGATCGCCTCGGCGGTGCCGTCGAGCACCTCGACGCCCTCCAGCGCGGTGAGGTGGCGGCGCATCGCCTGCACCGGCTCGACGGCGATCAGCTTCGCGCCGGTGGGCATGAGCAGCCGCGTGAGCTTGCCGGTGCCGGCCGCGAGGTCGAGCACCCTGCCGTCGGGGGCGATCGCGAGCTCGTCGACGAGCAGCTGGACCGCCGCCGCCGGGTAGGTCGGGCGCGCACGCTCGTAGTCGTCGCCGCCGACCGTGTATCCGTGCACGGCGATCTCGCGAATCGTCATGACACGGCACCGTACCGCGCCCGCGCGAGCGCGCCGACCACAGCGACCGGGACGGTGACGGCAGCCGCGATCAGGAACACCAGCCCGTAGCGCTGCTCGTCGGCGAGAGCGCTGACGGCCGCCGTCGCGATCGCGGCACCGATGAATACGGCCGTGACGAACAGCGACGTTGCGGTGCCGCGAGCCTCGGGCGCGACCTCCGTCGCCCACGTCTGCAGCGACGAGTGCAAGAAGCAGTAGCCCAGGCCGATCAGCACGCTGGCGACGAGGATGCTGAGCGGCCCCTGGTCGGCGGCGGCCGTCAGGTAGGCGACCAGCAGCAGCACGCCGCCGGTGGCGATCAGCGCCGCCGCCGGGGCGCCGGTGGCGCCGATGACGCGCTTGAGCAGCTGCATTCCGAAGAAGATCGCGACCCCGTAGGCGGCGACGACGAGGCCGGCGAGCGCCGCGCTCTCGCCATGGGCCTGCAGCGCCGGCGCCAGGAACGTGATGAAGCCGAGCATCGTCGCGCCCTCGGCGAGCGCGAGCGCGATGACGACGAGCGCCCAGCGGCGAGACAGCACGCGCCGGATCTGCGTCAGCGGACCGGCCCGCCGCTCCGCGGACAGCGACTCCGGCACCCGGCCGATCGCGAGCGCGAGCACGAGGGCGATCACGGCCAGGATCGCGAAGGCGGCGCGCCAGCTGGCGTAGCCGGCGAGCAGGCCCGCGCCGACTGTGGCAAGGGTCGTGCCCAGCGCGCCGGCGGCCAGCAGACTGGCGATGACGTGCTGCCTGGCGGTGAAGGCGACGCGGTCGGCGACGTAGACCAGCGACGTCGGCAGCAGCGACGCGGCGAAGGCGGCGGCGATCGCCTTCGCCGCGACGAGCGCCTCGAGGTCGGGCGCCGCGGCGGCCGCCGCGTTGGCAAGCGCCATGCCGGCGAGTGCCGAGCGCATGACCCGCACACGTCCGACCCTGTCGGACAGCAGACCGTAGACGGGCTGCAGCGCCGCATAGAAGAAGAAGTAGAGCGTCGCCACCGCCGTGACCGCAGCAAGCGACTCGTGCAGGTCGCCTGAGATCGCGACGAGCAGCGGCGCGATCGCGAAGCGGTCCGCGTAGGCGACGAAGGCGGCGACGTACAGCGGCCGCAGATCGGCGCCCGCCGCTTCGGCGGCTCGCATGCTGGCGGGCGACGTCATCGGCGGTCTATGTCTGCGTGCGCGCCCGCAGGCGGACGGCTAGCCGGCGGGGCGGATGTCCTTCGCGCCACCGATCGCAACGGCGGCAAGCTCGGCCTCGGCCGCCTCCTCGAGGGTCATCACGAGCTTCGCCGCCGCGATCGCCGACGAGCCGAACGCCAGCAGGCCGTGGTTGCCGAGCAGGACGGCGTTCGTCTCGCCGGCGGCTGCCAATGTGGCCGCGATGCCGGCGAAGAACTCCTCTGATCCGCGCGGCGCCCACGGGACGACCGGCACCGCGCCGCTCTGCCCGCGCCGCAGGAGGGCCTCATAGCGGCACGGAAGCGGGTGGTTGGCCAGTGCGAACGCCGTGACGTGCGGTGAGTGCGTGTGCAGCACCGCGGCGACGTCCCCGCGCTGGCGGTAGACGGCGGCGTGCATCCCGACGATCTCCGCCGTCGAGGCGTTCAGCCGGCCCTCCTCCACGTTGCCGTCGAAATCGACGACGGCAAGCGTCTCCGCGCGCAACTCGGCGATCAGGCCGCTCGAGGTGAGCATCATGCGCCGGCCGTCGACCCGCGTGCTGAAGTTGATGTGACCGGTGTGCGACATCACGCCGCTGCGCTCCAGGATCCGCGCCGCCTCGACCATCTGCGCCCGCCGCTGACCGTGCTCGTCGGCTGTCATCGCTCGACTCCGCAGCTGCTCGTAGCGCCCGAGCTACGCGCGCGGCCGCTCTGCTCGGCAGCGCTCGCGAGCACGACAGGCGCCTCGCGATCGTTGTCGCCCTCGAAGAACGCCCGCAGCACCGGCCGGTCGGGATCGACCATCGACAGCACGAGCATCCACAGGCCGCGGTCGCGGGCGAGCGCCTCGTCGAGCGCGGTGCACGTCTCGCGTCGCGGATCGGCCGGCCACCCGACGCGGTGCATGTGGTAGCTGCCGAAGATCACGGTGCCCGCACGATCGCACGCCTCCTGTGCCGCGATCAGCTCCCTGGGGTCCGCCAGCCAGCCGCGGCGCTCCAGCGGCGTCTGCGACGGCACCGCGAGGGCGTGCACGAGCGCGTCGATCTGCTCACGGTACGGGGGCTCGTGGCGCAGGTTGCGCGCGAGCGGCAGGACGGCGCTCGTCTCCGCGCGCTCGCCGTCGATGCGCCCCGCGAGCAGGCCGAAGGCCTTGGCCTCCGCCGTCTCGCCGCGGAGATGCCCGCCACAGAGCTTGCGCCGCGCATGGTCCAGCAGCGTGCGGTGGTGTGCCGGCGCGAGGTGGATCTCGCGGATCTGCGCGAGCGCGGCGTTCATCTGCTGCTCCGGCCGATGGACCGCCTCGCGATCATGCCACCGCCTCCGCCTCCGCGTCCGCCTCCGCCTCGCTCTCCGCGGCGCGCGACGCAAGCCAGCGCTCCGCTCGCTCGGCCGTGCGCGCGGCGAGCTGCGGCGCGCTGCCGACGTAGCGGGTGGGCTCGAAGATCAGCGCGAGCTCGTCCTCGCCGAGGTGGCGGCGCACGGACGGCGCGGTGCGCAAGTGGTCGCTGAGCGCCAGCCCCCGGCTGGTGGCGTCCTGGCAGAGCTCGTAGACGCAGCCATGCGCGGACTGCTTGCCGACGTGTTCGCCGAGGGCGAGCATGAGCGACTCCGAGCAGACCGCGCCGGCAGCCTCCTCGGCATTGGCTGCCATCACGTCCTCGTGGACGATCAGCCCGTCGAGGATCCGGTGGCTGATCGCGAGCGCCGCGAGTGTGTAGTGCGACACATCCGCCACCACCGGCCACTCCAGGCGCAGCGAGCGGGAATCGCGCTCGTGCTCGCCGGTCATCGCCTGGAGCGACAGAGGTACCTGTGCCGCCGCCAGGCGCGCGAGCACGACGACCTGCTGGCACTCCTCGGGGTTGCGCTTGTGCGGCATCGTGCTGCTGCCGACCTTGCCCGGCCGCCAGGCCTCCTCGAGCTCTGCGAACTCGGGGCGCGAGAGCGTCCGCACCTCGTCGAGGATCCGCGCCAGCGTCGCCGACAGCGCGGCGACGGTGCTGACGTACTCGTGCACCCGATCGCGCGCGGTGTGCCAGCAGACCGCCGGCACGCCGAGCCCGAGCCGGCTCGCGAACCGCTCGAGCAGCTCCGGACCCTGCTCACCGAAGCCGGCCATCGTGCCGACGCCGCCGAAGAGCTGCGCCATGACGACGCGCCCACGGCACTCGTCGAGGCGGTCGGCATGGCGCAGCAGCTCGTCGAGCCAGCTGGCGACCTTCAGGCCGAAGGTCATCGGCAGCGCCGGCCGCGCATGCGACCGGCCGACCATCAGCGTGCCGGCATGCGCGCGCGTCAGCGCGGCGAGGATGCCGATGATCGCGACGAGCTCGCGCTCGACCTCGTCGAGCACCTCGGCGAGCTCCAGCGCCTGGCCTGTGTCCTGGATGTCCTGGGTCGTCGCGCCGAGGTGGATGAACTCGCCGGCGCCCCCTTCGCAGGCCTCCTGCAGCGCTCGCAGGAACCCGACGAGCGAGTGCCCCGTGCGGCGGATCTCGCTGCGCACCAACTCGAGGTCGAGCCGCTCGAGGTGCGCGGCCGCCGCGATCCGCTCGGCGTGCTCGGGCGAAACGAGCCCGAGCTCGGCCTGGGAGAGCGCCAGCGCAGCCTCGATGTCCAGCCAGCGCTGATAGCGGCAGATGTCACAGAAGATGCGTCGGCTGACATCCGTCGCGTAGGCATGGCCGTAGAAGCGCGAGTCGGTGATGTGGCCGCGCTCATGGCTGCAGTCGTGGCCGACGCGAGAGCTCGGCGCACTCACGGGCGCACCTGTGCCGTCGCCCGCTGCCCGGGCGTACTGCCCTCGCCCGCGCCGTCCAGCAGCCGCAGCCCGTAGGGCTTCGCGCCGCGCGGCAGCTTGCGCTCGCCCGCCAGCGCAAGCGCGGCGTGCCGCGGCGGTGCCTGCGACCTGCGCGCCCGCGCCAGGACGTGGTCGGTCAGGACATC
>JAHWJM010000079.1 GCA_019348435.1 Actinomycetota bacterium | reverse complement strand
AAGGATCCCAAGATCCAGGAATTCGCGCAGACCCTCAAGAAACATCACGCGGAGGGTCTGAAGAAATCGATGCAGCTCGGTCCGAAGACCAAGATCACGCCGATCGATAGCGGTCCGGTCGTCGAGATGAAGCAGAACGGCGCCGAAGCGATGGCGAAGCTCGCGCAGCTCGAGGGAACCGCGTTCGACAAGGCATTCGTGGCACTCGCCATCGAAGGCCACACGAAGACGCTCGACGCGATCGACAACAAGCTGATGCCTCGCGCGCGTCACGAGGCAGTTCGCACCGCACTGACGGAGAGCCGCAAGGTCGTCGCGCATCACCTCGAGCTCGAACTCCTTCCATCCGATGACCGATCGGTCGATCAACACCTCACTCACCGGGGAGAGGGCGATCCCGTTCCGGACCATCTCGTCGAACTCCTCACGCGACACGTTGCCTTGGGGATCGTCCGGCGCCGTCACGCGGCGGTCGGCGCGCGCACGCGTCTTCGTCTCGACATGGTCGCCGGCGACGGGGGCATAAGCGGGTACGACGCCGTCGTGCTCGGCCGCGATGCTGGCCCGGCGGCGGCGGTAGACCGGCTCGCGCTCCTTCCAGGCCGTCAACACGGGACCCGCGATGAAGACCGACGAATACGTGCCCGACAGGGTGCCGACCAGCAGCGCGATGGCGAACGCCTGCAGCGTCTCGCCGCCGAACAGCAGCAATGCCAGAACCGGCAGCGCGGTTGAGAACGTCGTCGCCAGCGAGCGCACGATGACCTCAGACATCGAGCGGTTGACGATCTGCGAGAACGCCGCGCGCGGCATCCGCGGCACGTTCTCGCGGATACGGTCGAACACGATGATCGTGTCGTAGAGCGAGTAGCCCAAGATGGTCAGCAACGCCGCGACCGTCGCCGTTGTCACCTCCTGGCCGAGGAAGGCGTAGATGCCCGCCGTGATGAGGATGTCGTGGGTGACCGCGATCAGCACCGGGACCGCGTACTTCCACTCGAAACGCAGCGCCATGTACGCCGAGATCACGAACAGCGACGCGATGATGGCGATGATCGCCGACTTCGCCACCGTCTGGCCGAACGTGGGCCCGATCGATGTCGAGCTGGGCGTGTCGGCGAGGGTGAACTCGCGCTCGAGGGCGTCGTAGATCCCGCTGACCTGCGGCGGCTCGAGGCTCTCGGTCGAGATCTGGAACTGTCTGGCGCCCTTGGCCTCGTCGTTGCCGGTGACCCGCTGGATCTTCGCGTCGCCGAGCCCTTCGGCGCGGAGCACGTCGCGTACGGCGGCCTCGTCGATCTGCTCGGTGACGTCGACGTTGATCCGCGTGCCGGACTCGAAGTCGATCCCGAACGTGATGCCCTTCGAGCCGAGCGCGAGCGCGCAGATCACGAGGATCACGCCCGAGGCGGTGAAGAACCACTTCGAGTAGCCCATGAAGTCCAGCCGCAGGCGGTTGCCCTTCGGCTTGCCCGCGCCCAGGGCCGACGGCTTCTCCAGCCAGCGCGACTTGGCCATCGTGCCGAGGATCGCCTGCGTCGCCAGCACGGCGGTGAACAGCGAGACGATCACGCCGAGCCCCAGCGTGAGCGCGAAGCCCTGCACGCCGGCGGTCGCCAGCACGAAGAGGATGAACGCGACCATGACGATGACCACGTTCGCGTCGATGATCGCCGTCAGGCCCTTCTTGTAGCCCGTCGCGATGCCGGCGGGGATCGATCTTCCGGCCCTGATCTCCTCCTTGATGCGCTCGAAGATGACGATGTTCGCGTCAGCGGCCACCCCCAGCGTCAGGATCAGGCCGGCGATGCCGGGCAGCGTCAGGACCACCGGGATCGCCTTGATGAGCGCGAAGAAGTAGACGCCGTAGATGGCCATCGCGACGACCGCGACGAGGCCGAGCAGCCGGTAGAACGTGAGCAGGAACAGCGCGACGACGATGAAGCCCGCGATGCCGGCGATCAGGCCCTCGTTGAGCGCCTGCTGCCCGAGCGTCGCCGAGACCTGGGAGCTCGAGATGAGCTCCAGCTGCACCGGCAGCGCACCGGTCTTGAGGATGTTCGCGAGCTCCTGCGCGGTCTGGATCGTGAAGCCGCCCTCGATCTGCGAGCCGTTGCGCCCGTCGATCCCCTCGGGGTACTGCTGGAAGTCGATCGTCGGCGAGGAGACCAGCTCGTTGTCGAGCACGATCGCGAAGTGCTGGAGCGCCTGCTCGCGGGTCTGCAGGATCCCGACGCTGGCCGCACCACGCTCGGCGATGCGCTTCGTGACGTCCTCCCAGATCCGGCGGCCCTTGTCGGTGAAGTTGAACGTCACGATCGGCTGGCCCGAGCCGGCCGCGCCCTGATCGAAGTTCTGCTCGGGGTCCTTGATCTCCTTGCCCTCGAGCGCGACGTCGTCCTTGAGGACAAACCACGAGTCCGGCTTCGGGCCGTCGCCCGTCGACTGCGCGCGGATGATCACCGTGTCGGGCTGCACGGTGATGATCTCCGCCTTGTCGCGCCTGTCCGCGGGAACGTTCTCGAGCGCCTCGGCGCGCGACGTCTCGCCCAGCCCGAAGACGCGCTTGGCCTCGCGGTCGACGGCGTAGTAGAGCGGTCCGTCACGCGAGTTGTCGGGCTCGATCTTCGCTTCGCGCTTCTCGGCGCGCAGCAGCGCCTCGTAGAGCGGCAGGCCCGCGGACGGATCGCCGGCGGCCTGCCCGCCGGTCACGGAGGGATCCTCCGGAGCGGGCTTGCCGTCGGGTCCGATGACGTTGGGCTCCCAGTCATAGAACGCCATCTGGGCGACCGTCCCGACCTGCTTGATCGCCTCCTGGAGGTTGGAGACGTCGGGCAGCGCGACGTTGATCTGGTCGCTACCGGACTGCTGCAGCTCGGGCTCGGCGACGCCGAGCTGGTCGACGCGCTCGCGCATCACGTCGATCGCGCGGGTGATCGAGTCGGGCGTCGGCGGCGGCTGACCGGCCCGGGCCTTGACCTGGTAGACGAGCTCGACGCCACCCTGCAGGTCGAGGCCGAGCTTCGTCGGCTTCGTCGCCAGCACGATCGCGGATGCGATCAGGAGCCCGGCGACGAGCAGCAAGACGAAGAAGTTGCGCTGGCGATCGCTCACAGAGGTCTTCTCAGCAGGTTACTTGCCCGGCGTGAGGACGAGCAGCAGTCCGCCGTCGTCGTCGTAGGCCGGAAACAGGTCGGCGGTGGCGTCGGCCGGCAGATCGCCCTCGGCGTTGACCGTGACGCGCTTGCCCAGGGCGCGCACGCCCCACTCGAGCACGGTGCTGACATGGTCGCTGCCGTCCTCGAAGCGCAGCCCGAGGACCTCGTTGGCCTTGCGGCCGATGACGCGCTCGTCGTTGAGGCCCGTCAGCTCGAACGAGCCGCGGCCGCAACCGATGACGCGCCCCTCCTGATCGCACACGAAGAACGCAGCGGTAGGCGCCGGGTAGTAGTCGTCGAGCAACTCGAAGAGAAACCCGAAACCACATTTCGCGCAGCCCTTGGCCTGGCGCGAGAAGCCCGCGGTGCGATCGGTCTCCGTACTGCGGTTGCCGCAGTTCGGACAGATGAACAGATGTGCCATTGCGCTGCTAAGCCTAGTCAAGCCTCGCTTAATCCCAGGTGAAGGCGGCGTCGCGGCGCGCGGCCGTCGCCGCACGTCCGGCAGCGTGCTCAGAACAGGCTCTCGGGCGCCGTCGCCGGAGGCTCGAGGCCGATGTGCTCGTAGGTGCGCTTCGTCGCGGCGCGGCCGCGCGGCGTGCGCTTGAGCAGCCCGCACTGCAGCAGGTAGGGCTCGTAGACGTCCTCGATCGTGTCCTGCTCCTCGCCGACCGTCACGGCGAGCGTGGAGAGGCCGACCGGGCCACCCTCGAACTTCACGCACAGCGCGCGCAGCAGCTCGCGGTCGAGCCGGTCGAGGCCGAGGTCGTCGATCTCCATGAGCGCCAGCGCCGCGTCGGCCGCCTCGACCGAGACGACGCCGCCGCAGCGAACCTCGGCGTAGTCGCGGACCCGCTTGAGCAGGCGGTTGGCCACGCGCGGCGTGCCGCGGCTGCGGCCGGCGATCGCCAGCGCTCCCTCGCGCTCGAGGGCCACGTCGAGGATCCGCGCCGAGCGTTCGACGATCGTGGCGAGGTCGTCGATGCCGTAGTGCTCGAGGCGGTGCTGCAGGCCGAAGCGGTCGCGCAGCGGCGCCGTCAGCAGGCCGGTGCGCGTCGTCGCGCCGATGAGCGTGAACGGCGGCAGGTCGAGCGTCACGATCCGCGCGCCGGCGCCGAGGCCGACGGTGATCGGCAGCTGGCGATCCTCCATCGCGGGATAGAACGTCTCCTCCAGCGCGCGCTGGAGGCGATGGATCTCGTCGACGAAGAAGACGCTGCGCGGCTGCAGCGCCGTGAGGAAGGCGGCGATGTCGGCCTTGCGCTCGAGCGTCGGCCCCGCCGTCTGCACGAACGGCACGCCGAGCTCAGCGGCGATGATCTGGGCCAGGGTCGTCTTGCCCAGGCCGGGCGGACCGGCGAGCAGGACGTGGTCCAGCGGCTCGTCGCGCCCTCGCGCGGCGGCGACCGCGATCGCGAGCTGCTCCTTCAGCGCGGGCTGGCCGACGAAGTCCTCGAGGCGGCGCGGGCGCAGTGAGCGGTCGAGCTCATCCTCCTCGAGTAGCACGGGAGTCTGGATGCGAGGCGTCGTGGAGCTCACGCCGCGGCCCGGCCGTCGCTCAACGAGTCGCCGCCGACGGCCCCGGCCGGCGCGTTGCGCGAGTCGCGGGCGGCGGCCGCCCGCAGGCCTTCGGCGATGAGCTCCTCGGGCGTTTCACCGACGGCGTCGCGCAGCGCCTCGTCGGCCTCGACGACGCTGAAGCCGAGCTCGACGAGGCCGTCGCGCGCGACGCGCAACGGGCTGTCGGCGCGGGTGATGACGACGTCGTCGTCGAGCGCCGCACCGCCGACCTTCTCGCGCAGCTCGACGACGATCCGCTCGGCGGTGCGCTTGCCGATGCCGGGCACGGCCTGCAGTCGGGCGACGTCGCCGGATGCCAATGCCGTGATGAGCTCGCGCGGGGTGCCCCCGCTCAGCACGGCGAGCGCGACCTTCGGGCCCACCGACTGCACGCCGATCAACGCGAGGAACAGATCGCGCTCCTGCTCGTGCACGAATCCGTAGAGCGCGAGCGCGTCGTCGCGCACGACGAGATGGCTGTGCAGCGTGACGGGATGGCCCACGGCCGGCACGTGGCGCAGCGTCTCCGCCGAGACCGCGAGCCGGTAGCCGACGCCGCCGGCGAGGACGACGACGTGGTCGGCCCGGCGGACGGCGACCTCGCCGCGCAGCAGCGCGATCATTCGTCGTGGGACTGCGCGGGAAGGTCGCCGCTGTCGCCGAACCGGCCGTGCGGACCTTCCTCGCCCGCCGCGGATCCCGGTCCGCGCGAGAGGCGCATCTCGGTCACGTCGTGGGGCTCGGGGACGACGACGCTTTCGGCAACGGCAGCCGCGTGCGGGGCGCCGTTGACGTGGCAGATCGCGATCGCCAGCGCGTCGGCCGCGTGGTCGGGGCGCGGCGGCGAGTCGAGGCTGAGCAGCATCTGCACCATCCGGGCGACCTGATCCTTCTCCGCGCGGCCGGAGCCGCAGACGGCGTACTTGATCTGCTGAGGCGTGTAGGAGACGCACGCCAGGCGCCGCTGACCGCCCGCGAGCATGACCACACCGCGCGCCTGCCCGACGGCGAAGGCGCTCGTCGCGTTGCGCCCGAAGTAGACGTCCTCCATCGCGAGGACGTTGACCTTGTGCTCGTCGAGCAGCGCGCAGACGCGGCGGTGGATGTTCGCCAGGCGAAACTGCGGTGGGGACTCCGGACGGGTGGTGATGACGCCGCCGTCGAGCGCGAGGAGGCGGTTGCCACGACGTTCGACGACGCCGTAGCCGGTGTTCGCGGTGCCGGGATCGATGCCGAGGACGATCATGGCCTCTCATTCTGCGCGGCGGGTCGGATGCCTCCCGCGCGAGGCCCATTCGGCAGTGCCGCGCCGTGCGCGGCAACGTCCGGCGACGACCACTAGGCTCCCGCCGCGTGAACCCCGATCAGATCACGCGTCGGCTCAACGTCATCCTCGTCCTCGCGATCGTCGACGCGCTCCTGCTCGTCCCGCTGCTGCTGCACCGCTTCGGTGATCTCGACATCCCCGTGTTCCCGATCGGGATGACCCACGGGCTGCTGTTCATCGCGCTCGTCGGCTTTTGCGCCAAGGGCGCTCTCGACGGCCTCTGGGGCTGGTGGTTTCCGGCGATCACCGTCGTCACCGGCGGACCACCCGGTTCGATCATCGGCGACATCGTCATCCGCCGCCGGCGCGCGAGGTAGCACTCGCTGCAGCGACCCCCGCTCCCCACACCAGCGACCGCGGCCACCGTCCACCCACACCGCCCAAAGCAAGGCGCCTCGCAGCCGCCCGCCGAACTCGCTAGCCCGCCACCCGCTCCAGCACTTCCGCGTCGATGTCGAAGTTCGCGTGGACCGCGTCGATGTCGTCGTTCTCCTCGAGCGCGTCGATGAGCCGCATGAGCTTCGCGGCGTCGTCCTCGGCGACCGGCACGCGCGCCTTCGGCAGCCATGCCAGCTCGGCGGACTGCAGCTCGATCTCGACCTCCTCGAGCGCTGCGCGCACGGCGGTGAGATCCGTCGGCTCGGTGGTGATCTCGAAGATGCCCTCCTCGGCCGCGATGTCCTCTGCGCCGGCCTCGATCGCCGGCATGAGGTCGTCCTCGTCGTAGCGATCGGCGTCCACGAGGATCAGCCCGCGCTTGTCGAACAGGTAGGAGACCGAGCCGGGCTCGCCGAGGCTGCCGCCGTGCTTGGAGAGCAGGTGGCGCACGTCGGCCCCGGTGCGGTTGCGGTTCTCGGTCATCGCCTCGATCAGCAGCGCGACACCGCCGGGCCCGTAGCCCTCGTACATGACGTCCTCGATCGCGGCCGCGTCGGCGCCCGCGCCGGTGCCCTTCGCGATCGCCCGCTCGATGTTGTCCTTCGGCATCGAGGCGTCGCGCGCTTTCTGGACGGCGAGCTGCAGCGCCGGATTGCCCTCGAGCTCGCCGCCGCCGTCGCGGGCCGCGGTCGTGATCGCGCGGGCGAGCTTCGTGAACAGCTTGCCGCGGCGCGAGTCCACGACGGCCTTCTTGTGCTTGATCGAAGCCCACTTCGAGTGGCCGGACATGGCGCGATTGTAGAGCGCGCGGGCCGATCGCCCGCATGCCCGCGGCTGCCGCCGGCTATCCCGCGCACGTCCGCACTACGATCCGCCACCTCATGGCAACCACCGTTCCAGCGCACATCTTCAAGGCCTACGACGTCCGCGGCCTGTACGGCGACGAGATCGACGGCGACGTCGCCGAATCCGTCGGCCGCGCGTTCGCGCGCGTGCTCTCCGACCTCGGCGGCAAGCCGGTGCGCGAGCTGCGCATCGGCCTCGGCCGCGACATGCGCCTCAGCGCGCCCGAGCTCGCGGCGCGCTATCGCGAGGGGATGACGTGCGAGGGCGCGGCGGTCGTCGACGCCGGCCAGGTCGGCAGCGAGATGCTCTACTGGCTCGTCGGCTCGCGCGAGCTCGACGGCGGCTTGATGTGCACCGCCTCGCACAACCCGAAGACCTACACGGGCGCCAAGCTCGTGCGCGAGGGCGCGATCGCGCTGTCAGGCGACGCCGGGATCCAGGACGTCCGCCGCATGATCGAGGCCGGGCTCGGAGAGAAGCCGCCGGAAAGCGCCCACGGCAGCGTCGACGAGGTCGAGATCTACGACGAGTTCCGCGCCGACGCGCTGAAGTTCATCGACCCGGACGCCGTCAAGCCGCTGCGCGTCGTCGTCGACGGCGGCAACGGGATGGCCGGGCCGATGGTCGGCCCGCTGCTCGAGCGCCTCGGCCTCGACCTCATCACCGCCTACTGGACGCCCGACGGCGAGTTTCCCGACCACGAGCCCAACCCCCTGCTGCCCGAGAACCGCGAGTTCCTCATGCGCAAGGTCGTCGAGGAGGGCGCCGACCTGGGCATCGCGTGGGACGGCGACGCCGACCGCTGCTTCTTCATCGACGACACGGGGCGGTTCGTCGACGGGGACTTCCTGACGGCGCTGCTCGCCGAGTCGATCCTCGACAAGCACCCCGGCGCCGACATCCTCTACGACGTCCGGGCCTCGCGGGCGGTGCCCGACCTGGTCGAGGCGGCGGGCGGCCGGGCGCACGTCAACCGCGTCGGCCACGCCTTCTTCAAGACCCGGATGCGCGACGAGGGCGCGGCCTTCGGCGGCGAGGTCTCCGGCCACTACTACTTCCGCGACTTCTACGGCGCCGACAGCGGCACGATCCCGGCGCTGCTGATCCTCGAGCTGCTGAGCGTCGAGGACAAGAAGATGTCCGAGCTGCTGGAGCGCTACCACTCGCGGTACTTCATCTCCGGCGAGATCAACTCCGAGGTGCAGGACATGCACGCCAAGCTCACGCAGATCGAGCAGCGCTACGACGACGCGAGGATCGACCACCTCGACGGCGTCTCGGTCGACTACGACTCGTGGCACTTCAACGTGCGCACCTCGAACACCGAGCCGCTCATGCGCCTCTGCCTGGAGTCGCTGGTCTCGAGGGAGCACATGGAGCGCCAGCGCGACGAGGTGCTCGCGATCATCCGCTCATGACCGCGCGCCACCGCTCGACCGCAGCTCGAGTCGAGCGGGCACGCGCGTCCTCGCGATGAGCGAAGCCGCGGCGGCGCTCGCTCGCGCCGCCAACGCCGGCATCCACTGCCTGCCGATCCCGACGCCGTTTCGCATCGGCCGGGTCAACACCTACCTCATCGACGACGACCCGCTGACGCTCGTCGACAGCGGGCCGAACTCGGGCGCGGCGCTCGATGCTCTGGAGCGCGCGCTCGCCGCGCAGGGGCGGCGCGTCGAGGACCTCGAGCTGATCGTCATCTCCCATCAGCACATCGACCACCTCGGGCTCGTGTCGATCCTCGCGCGGCGCTCGGGCGCGGAGGTCGCCGCGCTGGACCTGCTCGCGCCGTGGGTGGAGCACTGGAGCGAGGCGATGGACGCCGACGACGCCTTCGCCGCCCGGATCATGGCCGAGCACGGCATCCCCGGGGACGTCCGCCAGGCGCTGATCGGCGTCTCACAGAGCTACCGCGCCTGGGGCGCGGCGGCGACCGTGACACGCCCGCTGGCCGCGAACTCCGAGCTGCGCCTGCGCGACCGCACGCTGCGCGTGCTGCACCGCCCCGGTCACTCGCCGTCGG
>JAHWJM010000078.1 GCA_019348435.1 Actinomycetota bacterium | reverse complement strand
AGATCGTGAGCGCCACCATCAAGGACCGCACGCGCGCGGGTTATTACCCCGGCGCCGGCCCGATCTGGGTCAAGCTCGTCGCCGAGCCCGGCAGCGGGCGCCTGCTCGGCGGGCAGATCGTCGGCACCGAGGGGGCCGCGAAGCGCATCGACGTGCTCGCCACGGCGGTCTGGGCCGGGCTCGCCGTGCAGGAGCTGGCGCTGCTCGACCTCTCCTACGCGCCACCGTTCAGCGGTGTCTACGACCCGCTGCTGATTGCAGCGCGGGCCGTGGCGAAGCTCCTGTAGCTCGGTCTGAGGCTAGACATTGCCAGACCAGCGTCAGCCGGCGGCGGGGACCGCCGCGATCAGCGCCAGCTCGCGCGGGCGCAGCAGCACGAGCAGCTCGCCGCGCCGGGAGCCCCGCATCCGCACCGCCGCGACGCCCCCCTTCTTGAGGTCGATCCGGGCGCCGGTCAGGTCGTTGACGACCTGCGTGAAGTCCGGATCGTGGCCGACGAACAGCACGCGCTTGTCGGCGCCCGCGGCCGCAGCGAGCTCGAGCGCGTCGTCGATCGCGAAGCCGCTCGACAGCGCGTCGTCGACGACGAAGTCGCTGCCCAGCTCCTGACAGGCGAGGCGCGCCGTATCCAGCGCGCGGATGCGCGGGCTGGTGAGGACGAGCTGAAAGGCGATCTCCAGCGCCGTCAGCGCCAGCCCGGCGCTGCGCGACTGCTGCTTGCCGCGTTCGGTCAGCCGGCGGTCGGCGTCATCGCGGGCGTCGTGCGGTTCGGCCTCGCCATGGCGGAGGAACCAGAGCTGCTGTGCCATGCGGCCAATCTAATGCCGCCGACCTAGCGCGGGGCGGGTCCGGTGCCCTTTCGCTCGATGCGCAGGTCGATGTCCTCGTGCTCGTCGGTCGTCTCGCTCAGTACGTCGAGCAGCTGCTCGGGCAGCAGGTGCTCGGACTCCAGCCGCACGGTCGCGAAGCTCACGGTCTGACCGCCGCCGGTCTTGCGGGTGTCCAGGTTGCTCATCGGATGCTCCTCTCGTCGCGGTCTTCCTCGCCGCACCCTGGCATTGCTCGCGCCTGGCGGACAGCCGTTCCCCCCATGCAGGGGGGAAAGAGCATCGCGTTGGGTGGTGCTGCGATGGATCGCGCGGGTACGCAGGCGCCATGCACATCCAGGACGCCTTCGCGCTCGGAGAGGTAGAGGCGGCGCGCGCAATCGTGCGCGCGCATCCGTTCGCGACGATCGTCGGCGCCGAGCTGCGCGCGACGCACATGCCCTGCCTCGTCGAGGAGGAGGCCGAGGGCGTCGTCCTGCTCAGCCACATCGCGAAGCCCGATCCGGCGGTGGCGGCGCTCGACGGCCCGTTGCTGATGATCTTCCACGGCCCGCACGGCTACGTGTCGGCGAGCTGGTACGAGGACGACGCGATTCCGACGTGGAATCACGTGACGCTGCACGTCCGCGGCACGCCCGAGCGCCTTGACGACGCGCTGCCGGTGCTGCGCCGCACCGTCGAGCACTTCGAGGCGGCCGTCGAGCAGCCATGGTCTCTGGAGCGGATGGGCGATACGGCCCGCGAGATGGCCGACGAGGTCGTCGCCTTCCGCCTGCGCGCGGAGTCGTGGCACGCGGAGGCCAAGCTCTCGCAGGACAAGCCGGCGAGCGAGCGATCGCGCGTGCTGGCGGGGCTCGACGCGCCCGGGCCCTACGCGAACCCCCCGCTCGCGGCGGCGATGCGCCGCCACGGCGCGTAGCCATCGCCTGCTGCGACGGCGCCTCAAACCGGCCGGACGCTGATCCAGCTCTTCACGAGCGGTCCGGCCCGCTCCGCCACCGGCTCCCCGAAGAGCTCCGTCATCTCCGCGCGGCGCAGCAGCTCGATGCGCTCCCACTCACCCGCGACGCCCAGGCGCCAGTAGGCGCGCCGCAGCCGGACTGGCAGCCAGTGCGCGAACGGCAGCAGCGCGTGCGGCTCGACAGGAAAGGAGAACGCCGGCGTCTGCACGTACCAGCCGCGCGCGACGCGGCGCACCTCGGCGGCGAACGCGGCGCGGTCGGCCGGCGCGATGTGCTCGATGACGCTCGAGCAGTAGGCGAGGTCGAACTCGTCGTCGGCGAACGGCAGTCCGCTGAGGACGTCGGCCACCACGAGCGGGCCCGGGTACTCCGGGCGGGGAACCCGGTCGAGGCCCGTGATGTCGTGGTCGGGGGCGTGCCGGCGCAGGCCGAGCCGCCCGCAGCCGATGTCGAGGATGCGCGTCGCCGGGTTCGCGCCCGTCAGCGCGAAGAGCCGCTCGTGACGGCGCTCGCGCGCGCGCCCGGACACGAGCGACGCCGCGCCGGCACGCCAGCCCGGCTTGGCCGTCGCGTAGACGTTGTCGGTGGACCAGCGGGACACCGCCGTTAGCCTAGGGTCCGCCCGGCATGAGCGAGATCTACACGCCCGAGAACCTGCTGGACCGCATGAGCGCCCCGGCCACGCTGGCCGAGCAGTACGAGCGCGGCAAGCGGCGCGAGCGCGAGCTGCTCGACCGCCATCTCGGGCTGGGTGGCGGCGACGCGCTGTCGGTCGGCTGCGGCTGGCACCCCGGCCGCCATCTGCTGCCCAAGCCGGCCTGGCGCCTCGTCGCCGCCGACATCGATCCCGAGCGCCCGCGCCACGCCGTCGCCGCCGGTGAGGCCGACGAGGGCGTGCACGGCGCGGCAGGCAAGCTCGACGAGCTGCCCGACGGCTCCTTCGACGTCGTGCTGCACCGCCTCGTCCTGCACCACGTCGTCTACGCTGCCCCGCTCGAGCCGGTCGTCGCCGAGGCGCACCGGCTGCTGCGCCCCGGCGGCGCGCTCGTCGCGATCGAGCCGAACGTCCTTCATCCGGTCGGCGCCGGGCTGGCGCTCGCCAACCGTGCGGGGCTGGGCGTCCGCGTGCACGGCACGCCCGACGACATCCCGCTGTCCCCCCGGCGGCTCGCCGCCGCCGCCCGAGCGGCCGGACTGACCCCGCAACTGCACGCCGTCTCCTACTCCTGGCGGCGCCTGCCGGTGCGCGCGCAGCGCGCCGTCGGCGCGCTGGACCGCTTCGGCTCGGTGCCCGGGCTGCGCTGGCTCGGGCACACGTTCATGCTCATCGCGCGGCGCTGAGGATGGAGGCTGCGCTCACGGCGCCGCCGCGTCGCGGGCGGGCGGCGCGCGCGCTCGCGTGGCCGTCGAACCGGCTCGCGCTGGCCATCGGCGTCCTCGGGACGCTCGCGATCATCGTGCTCGACGCGTGCGTGCGCGACGCGCCGACGCCGCAGGGCGACGACCTGATCTACGCGCGGATGGCCGACGACCCCACCGCCCCGCACACGTTCGTCTTCGCCTACCGCGTCGCGGTGCCGTGGCTCGTCCATGTCCTGCCGTTCGACCACGGCTTCTCGTTCAGCGCCATCGCCTGGCTGTGCTCGGGCGCGGCGGGCGCCGTGCTGTTCTTGCTGCTCGAGCGCCTCGCCATCTCGCGGCGAGTGTCCGTGCCGCTGGCGTTCGTGCTCGTGCTGTCGCCGCCGCTGCTCGTCGCCAGCCTGCGCCAGGGCTACAACCCCGATCCCCTCACCGTCCTGGTGATGGTCACCGGCACGCTGTTCATCGTCGAGCGCCGCCTGGTCCCGCTCGCTCTCACGATGCTCGTGGGCGCGCTCAATCGCGAGTCGGCGCTGTTTCTCGCGCCGCTGGCGTACGCGGTCTGGGCGCAGCGACCGCTGGACCGCGCGGCGCTGGCGCGCGTGCTCGCCGTGGCGGCGCCGGCCGTGGCTGCCTTCTGCGCGCTGCGCCTCGCGATCCCGACGGTCGGCCGCGAGCTCGTGCCCGGCTACGGCGCGTCGCTGATCGGCGGGCGCGTCGAGGTGCTCGGCGACGGGCTGCGTGCGTTCTTCGACGTCGAGGCGCGCCGGCTGGCGCTCATCTACGGCCCGCTCTGGCTGCTCGCGCCGCTCGCGCTGCGCGACTTCTGGTTTGCCCGCCGCGGGCTCGTGCTCGTCCCGCTGTGCCTCATAGCGATGACGTTCGCGCTGGACTGGGGCCGCGTCGCCTTCATCGCGGCGCCCGTCGTCTACGCCGCGGCGGCCTGGACGCTGCAGCAGCGCCCCCGCCTGCTGGCGCCGGCGCTGGCGCTGTGCGCGCTGATGATCGTCGCCTACGCGGCGTACATGCAGTTCGTCGGCACCCAGAACATCATCGATGCCGGGCCGCCCCCGTATCCGGTGCGCTGACGCTCGTCGCTATCGCCGGTAGGCGGCCACGGGATAGCCCGACTGGCCCTCCCAGGTGAGGTTCCAGCGCCGGCCCTTGCGCCAGTTCGCCTTGACGGTGAAGTAGCCACGCGAGTTCGTCTTGACGGTCCGCAGCTTGCGGAACGACCGGCCGCGGTCGGCGTACGTGACCGTTGCCGTCGTCACGCCGGTGGCGGGGCGTACGTGGCCCCAGATCGAGACCTTCGAGCCCGTGCGTCTGACGGCCAGCGGCAGGCGGAATGCCCGCAGCGATGGCTTGGCCTTGCCGTTGGCGAAGCGCAGTCCCGACTCGAAGCCGCCGTACTGGTCGCGCCCGGTCGGCTCGCTGTCGGTCAGCAGGTACTGCGAGAACGCGACGACGCGGGAATTGCTCCAGGCGATGCGCTCGGAGATCGCGCGGTACTGGACCTGCTTGGCGAGTGAGACGCCCTGCTGCTTGTTGGGCGTCGACTGGATGCCGAACTCCGTCAGGTAGATCGGCAGGCGCTTGGTCACCGCACGGGCCCTGTGCGCGCGGTTGAGCGCGTTCGTCAGGCGCGAGAGGACGCCGATCGTCACGTCGTCCTTCTGCGGTGGCTTGAAGAACGGGCCCTGGCGCGTGGTGTAGGCGTGGTGCGCGTAGCCGTCGGGCGACAGCGCCTCGCACTTCGAGCGCTTCTTGTACTTCGAGTTCAAGCAGAGCATCCCGCGCAGGAAGCGCAGCGGAGCGACGACGTTGCTGTTGCCCCGCGGCGAGGTCTCGGCGATGAGGATCGTGTCGTCGCCCTGGCCGGACTTGCGCAGCCCGCGGACACCGGCCTGGAAGAGGCCGCGGTAGATCGCGGGCGAGACCGCCCGGCCGCCGCGGGCGTACTGCGGGCGCAGGAACTGCGGCTGGTTGGGCTCGTTCCAGATCGCCCAGGTGTCGACCTGCTCGCCGAACTTGCGCCCGACGGCGGTGGCGAACGCCGCGAACGCCCCGCGGCTCGGCCGCGTCAGGTTGTCGCGCCTGGCGCGCGTCGCCCACTTGGGCACGGGTCCGGAGATCGTCATGAGCACCGACCAGCCGCGCGCCTCGAGCGCGGCCATCAGCGGCTCGTACTCGCCCCAGTCGTAGGCATCGGGGTCGGTCGGCTCGAAGTTCGGGCGCTGCGACCTGTCCGCGCCGGGGGCGACGGACTGCCAGGTGAGGATGACGCGCACCGAGCGCACGCCGAAGGAGTCGAGCTCCTCCAGCGCGCCGGCGCGCAGATCGGGGTTCATGAGGTCGCGCGGCGCCTCGAAGGTCATCGACTGCGTACGCGAGGCGCCGGCGGGCTGGACGAGCACCAGCGCGAGCAGGATCGTGAGGGGAAGAAGGAGTCGGTGCATCGAGGACTGCAACCAGCGTAGTGGGGCAAGGTTGCGCCCAACCGTCCGCTGGGCGGCTCGTGCGCCCCCGCGGCACCAAGCCTTAGCGTGCTCTCAACATGAGCGCGGCGCCCGCCGCGCGGGCCGCTGCCGCCGAGCGCGCACGACCGTGCTCGTTGAGCTTGCCGCGGGCAGCGTCGATCTTCTCGCGCGTCTTCGGATCGTTGGCAAACGTCTTCGCCTTGTCGACGAGCTTGCTGAGCTGTTCATTAGAGACACGGCCCCGCGCGGCTTCGGCGAGGGCGTGGTCGCCCTCGCCGAGCGTGCCGAGCGCGAGGCGCTCGGTGAGGACTAGGCGGCCTTCGGGCCGTCCTCGCCGTAGAGCGGCTTGTCGCCCTCTTCCTCGCCGTAGGTCGGGTTCGTCTTGTCGATCGGGTCCTCGTGCGGCGTCGTCGGTGGCGTGCCGGCCGCACCTTCCTCGCCGTAGGTCGGCGTGTCGGCGGGTCCTGGCTCACCGTACGTCGCGGTCTCCGCGGCGCCGGTGGCGCCGGTGGCCGGCTGCGCGTGGGAGGTGCCGGACTCGCCGTACTGCGGCGTGTCCGCCGGGCCTGGCTCACCGTACGTCGGCGCCGTGGCACCGTTGCCGGCCTCGCCGTCCTTGGCCTTCTTCTCGGCCATCTTCTGCTTAGCGGTCTCGACGTGCCCGCTGAACTTGGTGCGCGCCTCGTCGATCTTCTCGCGCGTCTTGGGGTCGTTGGCAATCGACTTCGCCTTGTCGACGAGATCCTTGCCCTGTGGTGACTTCGCGAGCTGGCTGAGTCTGTTCTTTAGGGACATGTCACTCAAGGTACCTCCTACGGTCGTCCTCTATGCGCCGTCTCAGCTCCGCGCCGCGTCCGGCGGAGACCGCGCGCGCCGCGCGCCGCTCGTCGAGCGCGACGCCGCCCGCCGCGGCCAGCTCGAGCAGCTCCTGGCGCTCCTGGCCCTCGCGGGCGCTGCGCAGAAACAGCCAGCCGAACAGGCAGATCGTGAGAATCGATCCCTCGACCATCATGATCGAGCCGGCGATCACCTGGTCGGTGTGCGGCGAGATGTCGTGCGCCCGCTCGCCCGGCGCGTAGACATCGAAGAAGACGTCGTTGCTCCAGACGAACACGTTGGCGAGCACCGTTGACGTCAGGCGCACGACGACGATGTAGATGAGCTTGGCGAAGTTGTTGAACCACGCCGGCTTGGGCAGCGGGCCGAGCAGCGCCATCCACATGTTGATGCCCAGGCCCACGAACAGCATGTGCTGTAGCGCGTGGACGACCTCGTCGTTCACCGCGGCCTCGTGCGGCCCGGCGAGGTGCCAGAAGAAGAGGTCGGCCGCCCAGAGCACGAACGCGGGGATCGGGTGGGCGAGGTGGCGCAGCCAGCCGAGCGCGGCCGTGCGCAGCAGCGGCGCCAGCAGCGGCCCGGTCAGCCCGAGCACGAGCAGCAGCGCGCCGATGTCGGCGATCAGCAGGTGCTCGGCCATGTGCGCCGCGAACAGCTCGTCGGCGAGGACGCTCAGCGGCGAGATCAAGGTCAGGACGATGAGCGCGAGGCCGCTGAGAAAGCACGCCTGGCGCCACCGCGCCACCGGCTTGCCGTTCGCGGCGAGTCGCCGCGCGCGGACGACGTACATGACGCCGAACGCGAGCGCCGGCGCGAGCTGCAACGGCTCGATGGCGACGAGGGCGGTGGCTGGGGGCGTCATCCGCCGCCAAGGCTACGCCCCGCCGGTTTGCTGTCGGACCGCCCGAACGCCCGAGCTGCCGGTGCGGCGTCGCGCCAAAACTCGCGATTCGGCGCAGCTCCGCGCGGCGGCGCCGCCGGCCCGCCGCGCCTACGCCCCCGCCGCGATCATCAGCACGCCCCCCAGCGCGACGACGACGCCCGCGCGCTGCACGCCCCGCACGCGCTCGCCGAGCAGCAGCGCCGCGAGCATGACCGTCACGACGGGATACAGCGAGCTGGCGACCGACACGCTCGACAACTCGCCGATCGTGGACGCGTGGTTGTAGAACGCGTTGGCGCCGAGGTCGAGCAGGCCGATGCCGGCGAGTGCGGCCAGCGCGCGCAAGCCGGGACGGACCGCGCCGCCGCGGCCGAGCGCGAGCAGCGCGATGACAGCCGCGATCGGAAATCCGGTGACGCGCGAGAGCAGCAGCGTCCAGGCTACGTCGCCTCGCGAGCCGATCTCGGCGAGCACGAAGTAAGAGCCGAAGCCCAGCCCCGCGAGGATCGCCAGCGCGATGCTGAGCCGCTGCTCGCGCGGCCCGACCGGCCCGCCGGGCGCCTCGCGCGAGGCCAGCACGACGCCCACCACCGCGAGCCCGAGGCCCGCGGAGCGCACGAGGCCCGGTCGATCGCCGCCGAGCAGCCCCACGATCACCGGCAGCGCGACGCCGGTCGCGGAGATCGGTGCGACGATGCTCATCGTCCCGATCGAGAGGGCGGTGTAGAAGGCTCCCAGCGCCATGATCCCGACGAGCCCGGCGCCGAGTGCCGCCAGCACGTAGGACGACGACGGCGGAGCCTCGCCGCGGGCGGCCACGAAGACCGCCATCACCACTAGCGAGGCGAGATACATCACCGCGAGGACCACCGGCACGGCGTAGGAACGGCTCTTGAAGCCGCCGAGGTAGTCCGACAGCCCCCACAGCAGCGACGAGCCCAGCGCGAACGCGATCGCGACCATCCGCGGGCCCTACGCCATCGTCATCGAACGCTACGCTGAGTCAGCGCTTGGCGCGCCCGTAGAAGAGCCGCAGGCCCCGGAACAGGGCCTTCGAGACGGCCGGGCGGTACGGGAACATGTAGACGTCGTTCTTGAGGTGCAGGCGGCTGATGAAGATCGACTGCTGCTTGGTGAACTTGCGGATCCCGCCGGCGCCATGCCGGACCCCCAGCCCCGACGCCTTCCAGCCGCCCATCGGCAGCTCGACGGCGACGTAGTTCAGCAGGGCGTCGTTGACGCACACCGCACCGGCCTGCATGCGCCGCGCCAGCCGCTCGCCACGCTTGCGGTCGCCGCTGAAGACGGCCCCGCCGAGGCCGTAGGGGGAGTCGTTGGCAAGCTCGAGCGCCTGCTCGGCGTCGGCCACCTTCATGATCGGAAGCGTCGGGCCGAAGGTCTCCTCGGTCATCGCCTTCATCGTGTGGTCGACATCGACGAGGACCGTCGGCTCATAGAACATGCCCTCGCCGGGCCGCCGCCGGCCGCCCGTCAGCGCGCGCGCCCCCTTGGCGACCGCGTCGCGCACGTGCTCCTCGACGATCTCCATCTGCCGCGGGAGCGTCATCGCGCCGACCTCGACGGTCGCGGGGCCGGTCGACTCGCCCTGGCGCAGCACGCCGACCCTGTCGACGACCTTCTGCACGAACTCGTCGTAGACGGGCTCCTCGACGTAGACGCGCTCGATCGAGATGCAGGTCTGGCCGCCGTTGAGCATGGAGTAGTAGACCGCGAGGTTCGCGGCGCGCTCGAGGTCGGCGTCGGAGAGCACGATCATCGGGTCCTTGCCGCCGAGCTCGAGCGCGACCGGCGTGAGCGTCCGCGCCGCGCGCTCCATGACCTTCTTGCCGGTCTCGGTGGAGCCGGTGAACATGATCATGTCGACCTCGTCGACGAGCGCGGCGCCGGTCGCGCCGCGGCCGGTGGCGACCGAGAAGACGCCTTCGGGCAGGCCGCTCTCGGCGAGCCCCTCGGCG
>JAHWJM010000077.1 GCA_019348435.1 Actinomycetota bacterium | reverse complement strand
CGATCGAGGGACTCGACATGACGGTCCCGATGCTCGACGAGCTGATCCGCCTCTCCGGCGCCAACGGCACACGCGAGGTGGTCATCGGCATGGCGCATCGTGGTCGCCTCAACGTGCTCGCCCACACCCTCGGGCGATCCTACGAATCGATCTTCCGCGAGTTCGAGGGCGCCTCGGACATCGAGGCCGTCACGACGATCCCGCAGGGCGGCACGGGTGACGTGAAGTACCACCACGGCGCCCAGGGCACCTACCAGGTCCCGGACTGCGGCGCGATCACCGTGCGGCTCGAGTCCAACCCGTCGCACCTGGAGTACGTCGGACCCGTCGTCACCGGCGCCACGCGCGCCGCCCAGACGACGCGCCTGGGCCCGCACGCGCGCCGCGAGCCTTCCAGCGCCGTTCCGATCGTCCTGCACGGCGACGCCGCCCTGCCCGCGCAGGGCGTGGTCGCCGAGACGCTGAACCTGCAGGCGCTCGACGGCTACTCCGTCGGCGGCACGCTGCATCTCGTCCAGAACAACCAGGTCGGCTTCACCACCGATCCCGACGACGCGCGGTCCACCCGCTGGGCGTCGGACGTCGCGAAGGGCTTCGACGTGCCGATCATCCACGTCAACGCCGACGATGTCGCGGCCTGCGTCGCGGCGGTGCGGCTGGCCTTCGCCTTCCGCCAGGAGTTCGGCCACGACGTGATGATCGACCTCATCGGCTACCGCCGCTTCGGCCACAACGAGGCCGACGAGCCCGCCTACACGCAGCCCGAGCAGGCCCTCCGCATCCGCCGCCACAAGCGGGTTTCAGAGATCTGGGCCGAGCAGCTCGTCGCCCAGAGGGTCGTCACGCAGCAGGAGGTCGAGCAGCAGACGAACGCCGTCTGGGGCGAGCTGACGCGCCTGCACCAGCGCCTGAAGGAGCAGATCCGCCATGCCGAGGAGGTCGGCCACGTCGAGCAGCCGACGGGCGAGTACACGCTGGACCGCACGCCCTCGCCCGAGGTCAAGACGGCGGTCGGCGCGGAGCGGCTGCGGATCATCAACCAGGAGCTGCTGGCGATCCCCGACGGCTTCACCGTCCACCCCAAGCTCGTCAAGCAGCTCGAGCGCCGCCGCGACGCGCTGGGTCCCGACGGCGGGATCGACTGGGCGCACGCCGAGGCGCTGGCGTTCGGCACGCTGCTGACCGAGGGCACGCCGATCCGCCTCACCGGCCAGGACGTCGAGCGCGGCACCTTCTCGCAGCGCCACATGGTCCTGCACGACGCGAAGACCGGCCAGACGATCTGCCCGATCCAGTCGCTGCCGGGCGCGCTGGCGCCGTTCGAGCTGCACAACTCGCCGCTGTCGGAGGTCGCCTGCCTGGGCTTCGAGTACGGCTACAGCCAGGAGGCGCCGGAGACGCTCGTGCTCTGGGAGGCGCAGTTCGGCGACTTCGTCAACGCCGCGCAGGTGATCATCGACCAGTTCATCGCGAGCGGCCTTGCCAAGTGGGGCCAGACCTCGCGCCTCGTGCTGCTGCTGCCGCACGGCTACGAGGGCTCGGGCCCGGAGCACTCCAGCGCGCGTCTGGAGCGCTTCCTGACCCTGTGCAGCGAGGGCAACATGCGCGTCGCGAACGTCACGACGCCGGCGCAGTACTTCCACCTCATCCGCCGCCAGGCGCGGATCGCCAAGCAGCGCCCGCTGATCGTCATGACGCCGAAGTCGCTGCTGCGCCTGCCGCAGGCGACGAACCGCATCGAGCACCTCAGCGAGACGAAGTTCTTCCCGGTCCTCGCGGAGCCGCGCGTGCCGGTCGACGAGGTCAAGCGCCTCGTGCTGTGCACGGGCAAGGTCTACTACGACCTCGTCGGCCATCCGCACCGCGAGGAGAACCGTCGTGTCGCCATCGGCCGCGTCGAGCTGCTCTATCCCTTCCCGCAGTCGCAGATCCTCGAGCTCATGGAGAGCTATCCCCACCTCGAGGAGGTCGTCTGGGTCCAGGAGGAGCCGCGCAACATGGGCGCCCGCGCGCACATGTTCCCGCGCCTCATGCAGATCCTGCCGGAGCGGCTGAAGTTCGGCTACATCGGCCGTCCGGAGCGCGCGTCGCCGGGCGAGGGCTATCCGGCGGCCCACATCGCCGAGCAGTCGCGGATCGTCGAGACCGCGCTGGACCTGTCGGTGCCGGTCTCGCTGTATCCGGTGAAGACGCCGGGCGAGCGCTAGAGCGCCTTCGCGCTGGACCGTCGGCCCAGGCGCGCGCGCGAGCGGCTACGGTGTCGCGTGCCATGGATCGGCACCGGCGCGCCTGCCCACGCACCCTGCTTGCCGCGCTCGTGCTCGGGGCGGTGCTGGCGGCCGCCCTGCCCGCGGCCGGCGCCGTGCGCAGCGGCAACGAGCGCGCCAACACGATCAAGGGGACGCCGGCCAAGGACCGCATCCGGGGCGCCGGCTCGCGCGACCTGCTGTACGGCCTGGGCGGCAACGACCTGCTCAGCGGTGGCACCGCCTCCGATCGGCTCTACGGCGGCGACGGCGCCGACAGCCTCGACGGCGGCTCGGGCAACGACAAGCTCCTCGGCGAGCTCGGCAACGACTTCCTCTACGGCTTCAGCGGCAACGACCGGCTCGACGGCGGTCCCGGCAACGACCGCCTCGACGGCTTCGACGGCGACGACATCTTGCGCGGCGGCGACGGCAACGACTTCCTCGCCGAATCGCGCTTCGGCGACGACCGGCTGCTCGACGGCGGCCCGGGCGAGGACGTCCTGATCGGCAACGCCGGCTCGGACCGCCGGATGCTCGGCGGCGAGGGCCAGGACCTGCTGTCCGGGGGCACCGGCAACGACGGGCTCGACGGCGGCCCGGACAACGACATCCTGTTGGCCGGCTCCGGCCAGGCCAACGGCCTGCGCGCGCTCGGCGGCGAGGGCGACGACGTCCTCGTCGACAGCGGCTCGGGCGACATCGACGGCGGCTCGGGCAACGACACGCTGTGGATGGTCCGCGATGGGCTCGCCACGCGGATGTACGGTGGTGACGGCTACGACACGTTCTACGTCGGCGCCTCGGCGCGCCTCGTCGACTGCGGGCCGGGCGGCGACCGGGTCGTCCTGTCGGGCTACGCCGACGAGACGATCAGGGTCGGCGGCTCGGTGACCGAATTCGTCGACTGCGAGCAGATCGTCACCGGCGCGGATCTGAGCCAGGCGCCGTCGCTGCTGCGGGTGCTGGGCCGCTGGAACGGCGCCGGCGTGCCGATCGACGCCGACCTCGTCGTGCGCGCGGCGGCGTACGAGCGCCTGTCGAGCTGCAACCTCACGCGGCGGCGCTGCCTGCCGGGCAACCGGCCCCAGCGGATCCTCGGCACGAATCGGGCCGACCGCATCAAGGGCGGTGGCGGCGAGGACTTCCTCGAGGGCCGCGCCGGCTCGGACCGGCTGTACGGCGGCGACGACGACGACTCGCTCTTCGGGCGCACCGGCAACGACCGCCTCGTCGGCGGCGACGGCGATGGCGAGCTCGAGGGCGGCCGCGGCGACGACGTGCTGTACGGCGGCCGCGGCCGCGACCAGCTCAACGGCGGCTTCGGCCGCGACCGCCTGTACGGCGGCCCCGGCGGCGACACGATCCGCGCGGTCGGCGGCGGCCGAGACGTCATCGACTGCGGCCAGGGCACCGACCGCGTCGAGAAGGACTCTCGCGATCGAACGCGCAACTGCGAGATCGTGCTGTAGGGCCGACCCGCGGGACCAGGCGCCGAAGCACAGCCGCCGCAGCCGTGACGACGAACAGCTCGAAAGGCTCGTTGCTGCGGGAGCCTTCCCGGTGTCCGTTACGGTTTGTGGCGTGTCGGGCGAAGCACCGCTGGACGAGCGGGTTTGCGCGGCCGAGGTGATCGGCGCGCTGTGCCTCGCGACGGATCTGGGGATGGGGCTTCCGTTCGAGCATGGCCTGCAGAGCACGCTCATCGCGATGCGGCTCGCCGAACGACTGGGCGTCGACGACGACACGGCGTCGGAGACGTACTACGCGAGCCTGCTGGCTCATTCCGGCTGCACGACGGACGCCTGGGTCGCCGCGGAGGTCTTCGGCGGCGCGCTCACCGCGCATCTCGTGCCGGTCATCTTCGGCACGCCGCGCCAGCAGTTCGCCGGGATCCTCGGGGCGCTTCCGTCGCCCGAATCCGCGCCGCCGGTCCGGGCGATGCAGACGGTGCGCCGGCTGCCGAAGGCGGCGCGGCTGCACAAGCCCCAGCTCGCCGCCCTGTGCGACGTGGCACAGACCCTGAGCGAGCAGCTCGGGCTGCCTCGAGCAGTGCAGGAGCTCTTCGTCGACCTGACGGAGCGGTGGGACGGCAAGGGCGTGCTCGGCCGCGCCGAGCGAGAGGCCGTCCCGCTCGCGCTGCGCATCACGCAGGTCGCCCAGGACGCCGGCGTCCAGCGCATGCTCGGTGGTGAGGAGAGGGCCGTCCGCGTCATCGGTCAGCGCGCGGGACACGCCTTCGATCCCGAGGTCGCAAGCTGCCTCGTCGACCACGCGCCCGCGATCCTCGCGGTCGATCCAGAACGATCGGCCTGGGAGGAGACCCTTGCCTGCGAGCCTCACCCGCGGCTGTGGCTCGAGGGGGAGGCGATCGACCGGGCGCTGGCGGCGATGGGCGCGTTCAGCGACCTCATCTCGCCGTACCTGTCCGGTCATTGCGCCGGTGTGGCCGAGCTGGCGACGGCGGCGGCACGGCGCTGCCGCGTCGAGCCGCACGAGGTCGTCGCGCTCGCGCGGGCAGGTTTCGTCCATGACATCGGCCGAGTCGCGGTCGGCGCCGGCATCTGGCAGAAGGCCGGTCCGCTGACCGCCGACGAGTGGGAGCAGGTGCGGCTGCACCCCTACCAGACCGAGCGCGTCCTTTCGCGCTCGCCGTTTCTCTCCGCGCTGGCCCCGGTCGCCGAGGCCCACCACGAGCGGCTCGATCGCTCCGGCTACCACCGCGGGGCCGCGGCCGCCGAGCTGAGCCTGCCGGCCCGGCTGCTCGCCGCCGCCGACGTCTACCACGCGATGACCGAGCCGCGGCCGCATCGCGGCGCGTTCACACCCGAGCAGGCCGCGGACGCCCTGGCCGACGAGGTCCGCGAGGGGCGGCTCGACGCCGACGCGGCGGGTGCGGTGATCGAGGCCGCGGGTCAGCACGTGCCGCGCCTGGAGCGACCGGCGGGCCTGACCGAGCGCGAGGCCGAGGTCGTCGGGCTGCTCGCCCGCGGGCTGCAGACCAAGCAGATCGCCCGCGCGCTCGGGATCTCGGTCAAGACCGCCGACCGCCACATCCAGAACGCGTACGCCAAGGCGGGTGTCTCGACCCGCGCGGCGGCGACGCTCTTCGCGATGGAGCACGGCCTGGTCGCATGGGGAGAACTCCCGATTGGCCGCCCGGCCCTGCACTCGTAGCGTCCCGACCATCAGAGCGAGCGAACGCTCGAAGCCCCCCAGAGGCGGCGACGAGCAGCAGAAGGAGGGCATGATGGCCAGCGAGACGATCGACGCCTACCGCGGCGCCAGCCACGCGGTCGCCGAGCAGATCGCCCCGACGTGGGAGCGCCGCCGAGGATTTGTCGAGGAGGTGACGGCGCCGGTCCGCGCGTGGATGATCCGCGAGCTTCGGCCGCAGCACGGCGACACAGTGCTCGAGCTGGCCGCCGGGGTCGGCGACACCGGATTCGAGGTGGCAGGCCTGATCGGCGAGCGCGGCCGGCTGATCTGCAGCGACTTCTCCGAGGCGATGCTCGACGCGGCACGTCGCCGCGGGTCCGAGCTCGAGATCTCCAACGTCGAGTACCGCGTGCTCGACGGCGAGCGGATCGATCTCGACAGCGAGTCGGTCGACGCCGTCCTGTGCCGGTTCGGCTACATGCTGATGGCCGATCCCGCCGCGGCGCTCGCCGAGACGCGCCGCGTCCTGCGAGCAGGGGGGCGTCTGACGCTGGCGGTCTGGGGTGCGCCGGAGCGCAACCCGTTCTTCACGGCCGCCGCCACGACGCTCGTGCAGCGCGGGCACATCCCGCCGCCCGAGCCCGGCGGGCCCGGGATCTTCGCGATGGCGAGCGAGCAGCGCACGGCGGCGCTGCTGGCCGGCGCGGGCTTCGACGACGTACGCATCGAGGAGGTCGCCGTGCGCTTCGCGATTCCCGACGCCGAGGAGTACGTGCAGGTCGTCGCCGACACCGCCGGCCCGCTGGGGGTCGCGCTGCAGGCACTGCCGGCCGCCGAGCGCGCGGCGGTGACGGCGCAGTGCGCGGCGACGCTGGAGCGCTTCGCCACGGGGAGCGGCTACGAGATTCCCGGCGTCGCCCTGTGCGCGGCGGCGAGGTGATCGTCATGACGCGCAGCAGCATCTCGACGGTGCCCGCGGCGGCGACGGCGGGCGGGCTGGAGGGCCTGGCCACGGCGGACGTCAACGGGATCCGGCTCGCCTACCGCGAGCAGGGCGAGGGCGAGCCGGTCGTCTTCGTCCACGGCACCGCCAGCGATCTTCGCGCCTGGGCTCAGCAGGTCCCCGCGATCGGCGCCTCCTATCGCGCCGTCGCCTACAGCCGCCGCTACGCGCGGCCCAACGACGACATCGCACCCGGCATCGACGACCAGATGGTCCCCCACGTCGACGACCTGATCGCGTTCCTCCACGCGATCGGCGCCGCGCCCGCGCACCTCGTGGGCAACTCCTGGGGGGCGTTCATCTGCCTGCTGGCGGCGATCCGCCGCCCGCAGGTCGTCCGGTCGCTGGTGCTCGAGGAGCCACCCGTGCTGTCGCTCTTCGTCAGCACGCCGCCGCGGCCCGGCGAGCTCCTCCCGCTGCTCGTCCGCCGGCCCGCGACGGCGCTGGCCATCCTGAGGTTCGGGGCGGGAACGATCGCGCCTGTCCAGAGGGCGTTCCGGCGCGGTGACGACGCGCGCGCGATGCGCAGGTTCGCGTCGGGCGTGCTCGGCCGGGAGAGCTACGAACGGGTGCCGGAGGAGCGCCGGCAGCAGATGCGCGAGAACGTCAACGCGATGCGCGCCCAGTTGCTCGGCGCCGGCTTCCCGCCCCTCGCCGAGGACGACGTGCGCGCCGTGGCGGCTCCGACGCTGCTGCTGACCGGGGAGCACAGCCCGGCCGTCCTGCGCCGGCTGAGCGGGCGCCTGCACGAGTTGCTGGCGGACGCTCGGCACGTCGAGATCGCGGACGCCTCGCACCGGATGCACGAGGAGCAACCCGCGGCCGTGAACGAGGCGATCCTCGCCTTCCTGCGGCGAGTGTCCGCGCGCTAGCGGTGCGTCGTCGCCTCGGAGTTCGTGCACCGCCGGGGCGGCACCGCCTGCTCTAGGCCCTACTCCCCGAAGCACAGCCGCTGCAGGCGCTTCTCCGCCTCGCTGCCGCGGATGCATGCCGCGCCGAGCCGGCTCATCACATCCGCCGCTTCGCGGTAGGCGTCGGAGGAGCTCGGGCGTCCGCGGAAGACGGCAACCGCGTTGGCGGCTGGGACCGCCGTCGCGTCCTCGCCGTGCTGCTCCCTCGCCTCGGCGACGACCGACGGCAGTTCTCGCTGAGCGGCGTCCGGGCTGGTGAAGACGAACAGCTCGAACTGCTGATTGGACTGGGCCTGGTATTCGACGAGCTCGACGAGGCCGTCGCGATCCGGGTTCGTGGTGCCGCTGCCCGTTCGCACCAGCGAGAGCTGTCGGCGCTCGAGCTCGCCCTCGACCTCCGACAGGGTGAGATGCGGCCGGCGCCCGTCGTCGCCGGAGGCTGGGGTGGTCGGCTCGTCGTCGTCGCCGCCGCCGCCGCAACCAAGCAGCGGAGCGGCGACCACGATGAGCACGACGATCGCAGCAATCGGGCGAAGGCCGTTGCGCCTGGGCTTCTCGGTCCTCGTCGTCATCCAAATCCTCCGTTGGTGGGAGCGTGCTCGCCATACCCGGCCTCTCGACGCAGAATCCGCGGTGTCAGCTCCCAGACCCGCGCTGCGTGTGCGCGTCATCGCGCTTCACGTCGGCCCTCTTGTCCGCCGTGCCCGTGCCTGCGCGACGCGGAAGCGCTGCTGCAGCCACCAGGCGAGGGCGCCGGCGATCGCGACGTCGACGGCCAGCGCCAGGGGGCCGCGCCACGTGAGGTCGGCGAGCACGACGAGCCCGAGGTGGACGATCGTGACGGGCAGCATGGCGAGCAGGATGCTGTGCGAGCGAAACCCGGCGAAGTGCTCGCGCAGGCACAGCTCGGCGACGACCACCGCCAGCACGCCGACGCCCACCACGAGCAGCACGGGCGACCCGGTGAAGCCGATGAGAAAGAGCGCGAGCCCGAGGGCCATGCCGATCTCCGTCAGCGGAAACGGCGCCCAGACCGCGTCCGGCCGCGGCACGCCGTCGCGGATCTCCAGGCGCGACGGTCGCGGCGCCGCCGCGGGCGCCTCCCGCGCCGGCGCCTCGCGCGGCATGGCCAGCTCGCGCGGTCGCTCAGCCCGCGCCCGCTGGCGCTGCTTCTTCTTGGCCCGGCTCTTGCTCACGCGCCGGGCGTCCGCTCCCGCGCGAAGGCCGCGAACCAGTCCAGCGCCGCCGGGTTGGCCAGCGAGTCGCGGCTGGCCGCGCGCTCGGGCTCGACGCCGCCGAGGATGCGCTTGACCGGCACCTCGAGCAGCTTGCCCGACAGCGTGCGCGGCACCTCGTCTACGGCGAAGACGTCGTCGGGGACGTGGCGCGGCGAGCAGTCCTCGCGGATGCGCCGCGCGATCTGCGCGTGCAGGTCGTCGCCGAGCGACGCGCCCGCGCGCAGCACGACGAACAGCGCCAGCCAGCCGTCGACGTCGACGACGAGCGCGTCGACGATCTCCTCGAGTGCGAGCACCGGGGCGTAGATCTCGCTCGTGCCCATCCGTACGCCGCCGCGGTTGATCGTCGAGTCCGACCGGCCGATGAACACCGCCGTGCCGCGCGAGGTGATCTCGATCCAGTCGCCGTGGCGCCACACCCCCGGGAAGTGCTCGAAGTAGGCCGCGCGGTACTTCGCCCCGCCCGGGTCGTTCCAGAACGCCACGGGCCTGCTCGGGAAGGGGCGCGTGCACACCAGCTCACCCGGCGCGCCGCGCGCCGGGCGGGCCGGGGGTCGCGACCGGCGGCGGCCCGAACGATCCCCAGCCCGTAGTGGAGCTCCCAGTTGCGCGGGTCGCGCTCGACGGCGTTCTCGAGCGCCTGCACGCCGAGCCCGGGCCGGCCGATCCGGACGTCGCAGTAGCCGAGCAGCTCGAACGGCTCCGGCCGGATCCGCAGCCAGCGCGCGGAGGCCAGCGCGCGGTCGATCGCCTGCTCGCAGTCGCCGCGGCGGAAGGCGGCGA
>JAHWJM010000076.1 GCA_019348435.1 Actinomycetota bacterium | reverse complement strand
CGATCAAGGCGATGGTGCGCTCGCTCGAGGCCGCCGCCTGTCGGACTCGCATGCAGCAGTGGCTCGAGCGCCCCCCACCGGATATGCGCAGGACCCTGTCGGAATGGGCGCGGCGGCATCGAGTCGCGATCGGCTGAAATCGCTTGAAGCGGGCGGTTGACAGCCTGCCCTGCGGCTTCGAGAAGCGTTGAATTGAGGGGGCTCGGGTTGGAACGGATGACCGAAACCGACGACATTCAGAGCACGCAATCGACGGGCGAGCGGCTGCGCCGCGCGCGCGAGGAAAAGGGCATCAGCCTCGAGGACATCGAGGCGGTCGTGCTGACGCACTCCGACGGCGACCACACCGGGGTCGCGCCGCGTCTGCGGGACGCCGGCGCCCGAGTGCTCATCCACTCGGCCGACGACGCCACGCTGCGCAAGCCCGGCCCGAAGGGCGGCGACGCGCGGGTGCCCAACATCCTCAAGAACCTCTGGCAGCCGGCGACGCTCAAGGTTCTCGGGCACACGCTCAGGCACGGCGGCGCGAAGCTGCCGAAGATCGAGGGCGCAGAGACCTTCGAGGACGGAGACGTCCTCGACGTGCCGGGTCGACTGCGCGTCATCCACACGCCGGGGCACACGCCGGGACACTGCGCGCTGCTGGCGCAGTCGCGCCGGGTGCTGTTCGTCGGTGATGCGTTGATCGACCACCACCTCGTCACCAAGGGCCGCGGGCCGCAGATCATGCCGACCTTCACGAACGTCGACAGCGAGCGGGCGCTCCGGTCGCTGGATGCCATCGCCGAGGTCGACGCAGAAGCCGACATCCTGCTGTTCGGCCACGGCGATCCGTGGCACGGCGGCGCTCGCGCGGCCGTCGCATCGGCTCGCACCTAGCCGGGCGCGGCGGGACCTGCGCCGGCCCAGCGCGCGATCTCGTCCGCAAGCCGCGTCCCTGCCAGCGTCACGATGTCGTTGTGGCCGGCCCCGCGCAGGACGCGCAGCCGCTTGGGAGCGGGCGCCGCATCGAACAGCGCCCTGCCGTGCTCGACGGGGACGATCATGTCGTCCTCGCCGTGTAGGACGAGCAGCGGCGCGCGCAGGCCCGCGACCAGGCGCAGGCTGGGGTACGCGTCCGGCACGACTGCCGCCGGGATCAGGCGGTAGTGCAGGCGGGCCATGTCGCGAACGCCCGTGAATGCCGACAGCAACACGAGCCCGGCAGGCGGACGGCAGAGGGCCAGCTCGAGCGCGACAGCGCCACCCAGCGACTCGCCGACGTACAGCACGCGCGCGGGATCCACGTCGGGTTGGGTCAGAAGGCAGCCGAGGGCGGCGCGCGCGTCGCGATAGGTGCCCGGCTCGTCCGGCACGCCGCTGCTGAGGCCGTAGCCGCGGTAGTCGAACAGCAGCACGTCGAAGCCGACGGCCGTCAGCACCTCGGCGTGCAGAACGCGGTCGCCGACGTTCCCGGCATTGCCGTGGCACAGCAGCACGTGCCCGATCGGCGGTGCGCGCCGCTCGATCCACCAGCCGTGCAGGCGCTGCCCGTCATCGCTCGTCAACTGCAGGTCGCGGTAGGACAGGCCGGCGGCCGCCGGCGTGCGTGCGATCGTGCGCGACGGGAAGTACAGCAGCGCGTTGAGCAGCGGGCGCATCATGGCCCGGACCTTCCCGCTATAGCGCCGCCGCCACCGCGTCGGCATCGTCGGCGGATACCAGCAGCCGCCGAAACGGACCTTCGCGCAAGCGCACGACCACCGCCGGCTTGCTGCGGTACACCGCCACGAAGTCCTTTCCGCCGCGGTAGCGCCAGGTGCCCAGCGCGACCCGCCACGGAATCCCGGTCCCGGGAGCACGCACGCCACGGACCTCGCTGAACGGCTTCTGGCTGACGTGCAGATCCTCGACGGCGCTGCGCGGGACGCGGATGTCGCCGTGCAGGCCGCCGAGCTTCTCCCAGCGTGACAGGCGAAGCACGAGATCGGCGTCGTCGACAACGAGTGTTGCCATCACCGGACAGGATCACACAGGACGACGTCGGTCGCTACGGGCGCCGCGCGCTGATCAGGGCGACGCCGTGGCGCTCGCGCGAGCGGGCGCCGAGCTGCCACGTAAGACGGTCGATGCGCCCGCCGCGCAGCGACCGCTGCACCGTCCAGCCGCGCAGCAGCTCGCTCAGCCCCGCCTCGTCGTAGACGCGCTGGAAGGCGTCGACGCTCGCCTGCTCATCGAACGGAACCGTCAGCACGAGCAGGCCGCCGGGCGCGACGAGCTCGCGCAGCCGCGCGAGGGCGGCGAGATCCAGGCGCGCGTCGGCGGCCGTCAGACCGTAGTGCTCGAGGCCGAAGTGCTCGACGGCGGACAGCGCGACCGCCGCGTCGAACGGCTCGTCGGGCGCGGGCAGCTCGTCGATCGTGCACGCCGCGTGCTCGAGGTTCGGATGGCGCAGCGGGTGCGCGCGGGGGTCCACGATCGTGACCCGGTAACCGAGCGTCGCCAGCGACAGGCCGACGGTGCTCTCGCTGCCTCCGACGTCGATGATCCGGGCACCGTCGGCCAGCCCGGCGAGCGCGGCGAAGACGAATGGCTGCTCGACGATCCGCTCGTTGACGAGCAGAACGCCGACGGCACCTGCGGCGTGATGCACCGGCACCGGCGGGTTGAACCAGTGTCCCGCCTGTGCGGCATAGCCGTCGGGGCCACTGGCCCAGTTGAGAAACGCCGCGCGCGGCGCGTCGAGCTGCGCGAGCTCGCTCGCCGGCGCGGGTACGTCGCGCCAGCCGAGGCCGGCGAGCATGTCGCGGCCGGTGCGGTCGAGATCGTCGAGGCGGTCGTGGATCGTGGGCCGGTCCAGGCCTTGGCTGCCCAGGCGCGCGTCGATCTCGTGCACGGTCATGCGCACGCGCGGGTCGAGGACGCGGCGCAGCGGCCAGCCCAGCAGGCGCTTGATGCGCTCGGCCGCTCTCACGGTTGCGCGTCGTCGCTCGGCGGCATGCCCGCAGAGGATGACAGCGCCCCGCCAACCGCGAGGGAGATCTGCACGGAACCTCCACCTGCACTCGTTAGCGTCGGCGTGATGCCCACCGCTCGCGACATCGGAGAGCGCCTGCGTCCCGCGCCTGCCGGCGTGGTGGCGGCCGTGGTCGCCGCGCCATGGGTGCTGTGGGCGGTGCTGCGGACCTTTGGCCTCGAGCGCGGCCACCCGCTGGTCGCGCTCCTCGCGTTCTCGCCGTACGCCGCGGCGCTGGCGCCCCTGCCAATCGTCGTCGCGCTGCTTCTGCGCCGCCGGCTGACGGCCGCCGTCGCCGCCGTCGCCGCCCTGGCGCTCGTGGCCGCGGTCCTGCCGCGGGCGCTTCCAGGAGCGCAGCGCGCGCAGTCGGACGGGCGCGGCGAGACGCTCGTCGTGATGACGGCGAACCTGCGCTTCGGGAGCGGCGACCCAGCGGCCGTCGTGCGGCTGGTCCGCGAGCACGACGTCGACGTCCTCAGCCTGCAGGAGCTCACGCCGGACGCGCTGAGGCGGCTCGATGCCGCGGGCGCGGCCGAACTGCTGCCAGGCCGCGCGGTGCGTCCGGACGTGAGGTCGTCGGGCCTGGGGCTGATGGCGCGCGCGCCGCTGCGCGGCGTGCCGCCGCGGCCGGCCAGCCCGCGGACAAGGCTTGAAGCACTGCTCTCACCGGACGACGGCCCCGCGCTGCGCCTGGTGGCGGTGCACCCGCTTCCGCCGGTCTCGCGCGTGAACACGCGCGCGTGGCGCACCGCGCTGCGCCAGCTGCCCGACCCGCGCGCCGGCGGCGTCCCGCGGGTGCTGCTCGGCGACTTCAACGCGACGCTCGACCACCACGAGATGCGCCGCCTGCTCGGCCGCGGGTACCTGGACGCGGCCGACGTCACGGGCGACGGGCTCAAGCCCACCTGGCCGACCACCGGCGGGCGACCGCCGATCACGATCGACCACGTCCTCTTCCCCAGGCCGATCAAGGTCGCCCGCGTGACGCTGCACACCGTCCCCGGCAGCGATCATCGCGCGGTGATCGCCGAGCTCGTGCTGCCGCGGTCGCCGTAGCGCAGATCGTCTTGCCGAGTTCGACCCGAACCCTATCCGCGACCGGCCATCGGGAGTACAATCGTGCCGATTGTTGCGAACCTGGAGGTGGACGTGATGCTCGTGCGCGACGGTATGAACCGCAACGTGGTGACGGTCGGGCCACGGCACCGGTTGCGAGAGGCGGCGCGACGCATGACGCGCGCCGATGTCGGAGCAGCGGTTGTCCTCGATCCCGACGGGATGGGACCCGGCATCTTCACCGAGCGTGATCTTCTGCGTGCCTGCGGTGCCGGCGACGACCTCGACGTCGAACTGGTCGAAGATCACCTGACACAGCGCCTGAAGTACGCCGCTGCCGACTGGTCGCTCGAGCGGGCGGCCGAAGAAATGGTGCGCGCGAAGTTCCGCCACGTGGTCGTGCTCGACGGCTCGGAGGTCGTCGGCATCCTGTCGATGCGTGACATCGTGCGCTGCTGGACGGAGTGCGGCGCGACGGCGGCCCTCGACACGACAGCAGCCCAAGCGTAAGCGCCTGCGGATCATGCAGTGGACCACGAAGCTGCTCGTCATCGCCAACCGCACGATCGACTCCGACGCGCTCTACGGCGCGATCCTGGAGCGTGCCGCCGCCGGGCCGGTGCAGGTCATGCTCGTGGCGCCCGCTTCCAGCGGCCCCGGTTCGCAGCAGGCGCGTCGCATGGCGACGGCGCAGCGCCTCGATCGAGCGCTCCAACGGCTGCGTGAGGCGGGCGTGCCGGTCCAGGGCGTCGTGGGAGATCCCGATCCGATGGTCGCAGTCCAGGAGGCGTGGGATCCGCGTCGCTTCGATGAGGTCATCGTCGCGACGCTGCCGACGGCGTCCTCACGTTGGCTGGCAGCCAACCTGCCTCGCCGTGTCGAGCGCTTCACCGGAGCCCGCGTCACGCATGTCGTCGCCGCAGCAGACCACGCGCGATCGCCGGCCTGACTTCGGCGCGTAAGGGCCGAACCTACCCGCGCAGGCCGTCGGCGGCGATCGTGCGCATCGTGCTCGTCACGGCATCCCTGGTGCGGGGTCAGGTCCCGCAGAACGTGCGGTACTCGTCCTCGAACCCCGGCGGCGCCGGCGTGGCGTACGACTCCAGACCCGGCCGCTCGTCGAACGGCTCGGCGAGCGCATCGAGCAACCGCCGGAATGCTTCGAGGTCGCCGTCGGTCGCCGCGGTGAGCGCCTCCTCCACGCGGTGGTTGCGCGGGATGTAGACGGGGTTGACGCGATCCATCGCTGCCGCGACCGCCTCCGGGACGGCCGCCTCGGACGACACCCGTGCGCGCCAGCGCTCCGCCCACGCGTCGAACGCGGCCGGATCGCGCGCGAACAGCGAACGCGCCGGCGCCGCATCGCCGCGCACTGCCCCGGCCAGCGCGCGGAAGCACGAGGTGAAGTCGACCCTCTGCGCCTGCAGCAGCGCCAGCAGGTCGTCGATCAGCGTGACGTCCTGCGCCTGCGCGTCGTGTAGGCCGAGCTTGGCGCGCATCCCCCGGCGCCAGTGCTCCTCGTAGCGCTCCGGGAACGACTGCAGCACGGCGGTCGCCGCGGCGATCGCCGTGTCGGCGTCGGCGTGCAACAGGGGCAGCAGCGTCTCGGCCAGCCGCGCCAGGTTCCACTGCGCGACGATCGGCTGGTTGGCATAGGCGTAGCGACCGCCGTGATCGATCGAGCTGAACACGGTGCCGGGATCGAAGGCGTCCATGAACGCGCACGGGCCATAGTCGATGCTCTCGCCGGAGATCGCCATGTTGTCGGTGTTCATCACGCCGTGGATGAACCCCACGAGCATCCAGCCGGCGACAAGCGATGCCTGGGCGCGCACGACGCCCTCGAAGAACGCCAGGTACGGGTTCTCGGCATCGGCGGCGTCCGGGTGGTGCCGGGCGATGGCGTAGTCGGCGAGGCGCCGCAGGAGCGTCGGGTCGCGGTGTGCTGCGGCGTACTGAAAGGTGCCGACGCGGATGTGGCTTGCCGCGACGCGGCTCAGCACCGCTCCGGGCAGCAGCGTCTCGCGCACGACGTCATCGCCGGTCGCCACCACGGCAAGCGCTCGCGTCGTCGGGATGCCGAGCGCATGCATCGCCTCGCCGATGAGGTACTCGCGCAGCATCGGGCCGACGGCGGCCTTCCCGTCGCCACCGCGCGCGAACGGCGTGCGACCCGAGCCCTTCAGGTGCAGGTCGCGGCGCCGTCCCTGGACGTCGATGACCTCGCCGAGCAGGAGCGCCCGCCCGTCGCCGAGACGGGGCACGAACCCGCCGAACTGATGGCCGGCGTACGCCTGCGCCACGGGCCACGCCCCGGCGGGCGTCGCGCCGCCGGCGAGGATGGCGACACCCTCCGGCGTGCTCAGCGCGCCGACGTCGGCACCGAGCTCGGCGGCCAGATCCTCGTTGAGCACCAGCAGCCGGGGCTCGCGCGCGGGCGCTCCCTCCCAGGGCTCGTAGAGCCCCTCCAGTTCACGGGCGTAGGAGTTGTCGAAAGCGAACAGCGGGTTGACAGCGATGCTCATGGAACCAGCGTAACGACGCCGGATCCCTGGCTCGCTTTACGCCGCGAGGCGCTCGACGAGCATCGCCTGGCCCATGCCACCGGCGACGCACATCGACTCGATGCCGTAGCGGCCGTCGACCGCGTCGAGGCCGTTGAGCAGCGTCGTCATGATCCGCGCGCCGGTCATCCCGAACGGGTGCCCGAGGGCGATCGCGCCGCCGAACGGGTTGAGCTTGTCCTCGGCGATCTCGAGCTCCTCGCGGCAGGGCACGATCTGCGCGGCGAACGCCTCGTTGATCTCGACGATGTCGATGTCGTCGATCGAGATGCCCGTCTGCGCGAGCAGCGCCTGGATCGCCGGAATCGGGCCGAGGCCCATCATCTCGGGGCGCACGGCGGCGACCGTCGAGGCGATGATCCGCGCCCGCGGCTTGAGCCCCAGCGACGCGGCGCGCTCGGCGGACATGACGAGCACGGCCGCGGCGCCGTCGTTCAGCGGGCAGGCGTTGCCCGCCGTGACGGTGCCGTGCTCGGGGTCGAAGACGGGGTTGAGCGCCGCGAGCTTCTCCATCGTCGTCGTCGGCCGCGGGCCGTCGTCCTTGGCCAGCGCGCCGCCGTCGGGCAGCGCGACCGGCACGATCTCGCGGTCGAAGTGACCGGACTGCTGTGCGGCGACGGCACGCATCTGCGACGTCAGCGCCCACTCGTCCTGCGCCTCGCGGGAGACCTTGCAGCGCCCGGCTACGTTCTCGGCCGTCAGCCCCATCGGGATGTAGACGTCGTACGCCGAGCCCTCGGAGCCGTCGAGCTGCGGATGCTTGGCCTCCTCCGGGATCCCCGCTCCGAGGCCCGCGCGCGAGACGGCCTCGACGCCGGCGGCGATGTACTGGTCGCCCTCGCCGGCCTTGATCGCGTGGAAGGCCATGCGCAGCGTCTGCAGCGACGAGGCGCAGAAGCGGTTCACGGTGCACGCGGGCACGTGGTAGTCGATGCCGGCGATCAGCGAAGCGTTGCGGCCGATGTTGTACGCCTGCTCGCCGACGGCCGACGCCGCCCCCATCATCACGTCGTTCGTCTGCGCGAAGTCGACCTCCGGGTTGCGCTCGATGATCGCGCGCAATGGGGTGGCGGCGAGCTCGTCGGCGCGCACGCCCACGAGCGAACCCTTGAACGCGCGGCCGATGGGTGTGCGGACGGCATCCACGATCACTGCTTCGGGCATGTCCTGCTCCTTGGTGGTCGGTTGTGCCCCCGGCGGTCGCACTCCACGGGGACGTCTTTCACACCGGCGTCGCACTCGCCGGAGCCTTCCGTGAGGAACATTCTACTCAGATGAACGTGCGCGGCCGGTCGACCGCGGCGGCGGCGCTAGCCGTGAAGGATGTTCGCGTAGTGCCCGGTCTCCGGCAGGATCCGCTCAGAGCGTCGTCAGAGGCCCAGATCGCGCACGCCCAGCTCGTCGGCGCCGAGATGGTGCGCAAGCTCGTGGCGAACCGTCCGCGTGACCTCGTCGCGCAGCATCTCGGGGTCGTGGCCGAAGTCGCGCCGCAGCGTGTCGCGGTAGATGACGATCCGGTCGGGGACGTCGTCGCGCGCGACGCCGTCACCGTGATAGAGCCCGTAGGCGCCGGCCTTGCGGCCGCCGTTGGAGATGACGACCGCGACGTTGCGCTCCAGCGCGCGCTGCAGGAGGTCGGGCAGCTCGTCCATCGCCTCGCGCACGAGCTCGGCGAAGTCCTCGTCGTCGTAGGGGTCGAGGTCGAGGAAGTGCAGCTCGTCCGGCTCGGCCGCGACGCCGTCGCGCGCGAGCCGCTCGCTCTCCTGCACGATGCGCTCGAACTCGGCCTCGGACTCGGGCTCGCTCCAGCCGGCCATGCGCAGGCCGAGCGACATCATCAGCGCGCCGATCACGAGGATCGCGAGCACGACGAGGACGCCGCCCTGCATGAGCCGCACCGGCGTCGACACGCTGAAGCCGCCGAGGACGCCGACGGTGCCCAGGCCGACCGCCAGCGCCACCAGCGCGGAGAGCAGGACCCGTCGCGGCGTGGGCGCGCGCATCGCTACCCCGCTACCGCATCGTGCGGGCGATGACGACCCGCTGGATCTCGTTGGTGCCCTCGTAGATCTGCGTGATCTTCGCGTCGCGCATCATCCGCTCCACGGGGTACTCGTCGACGTAGCCATAGCCGCCCAGCACCTGGACCGCCTCCACCGTCACCGCCATCGCGGTGTCGGAGGCGAACAGCTTGGCCATCGACGAGTACTTGCCGAGGTCGGGCTCGTTGCGGTCGGCCTTCGCGCAGGCCTTGTAGAGCAGCTCGCGGGCGGCGGCGGTCCGCGTCTCCATGTCGGCGAGCTTGAACTGGATGCCCTGCAGGGCGTTGATCGGCTTGCCGAAGGCGATCCGCTCGCGCGCGTAGCCGGCCGCGTAGTCGGTCGCCGCCTGCGCGATCCCGACAGCCTGCGCGGCAGCGCCCAGGCGCGTGCGCTCGAGCGTCGCGAGCGCGACCGACAGGCCCTTGCCCTCGGCGCCGAGCAGGTTGGCGGCCGGGACGCGCACGTCGCTGAACGACGGGTTGCCGGTCGGCGAGCCCTTGATGCCGAGCTTGTGCTCGAGCTTGCCGATGCTCAGGCCCGGCCGGTCCTTCTCGACGATGAACGCCGTGATGCGGCGGTTGGCGCGGTCGGTGGTCGCGAACACGACGTAGAAGTCCGCGATCCCGACGTTGGTGATCCAGTTCTTCGACCCGTTGATGACCCAGTCGTCGCCGTCCTGCACGGCGCACGTGCGCATCGAG
>JAHWJM010000075.1 GCA_019348435.1 Actinomycetota bacterium | reverse complement strand
CCCGCGGCCCGCGGCCCTCAGACGGTGAGCTTCTTGCGGCCCTTGGCGCGACGGCGCTTGAGGACCAGGCGCCCGGCTTTCGTCTGCATACGCTGACGAAAGCCGTGGGTGCGCGCGCGCTTGCGCTTCTTGGGCTGGTAAGTGCGCTTCATGGCAGGAGAGTCGCCGTTGCCGGCGGCGGCCGATGCTAGCGAACCGCGCCAGGTCCACCGGCTCTGAGCGGTTTTTCCCGCGCTGAGCGCACTATGCCGCAGACGCCTCCGGAACGGCCCCGCCCCGTTGGTATATTCGCCGCCGTCCGGGCCGCCCGCAGGCCCTCCGCCGTCCTTGCCGCCCCCTCCAAAGGAGTCGATCACGCCTGCCCCGAGCCCGCAGCTCGCCCGCGACTGGGCGCTGATCCAATCGCAGCTGCGCCAGGCGGTGCCCGATTCGACCTTCGAGATCTGGCTCTCGGCGCTACGCCCGCGGGCAGTCGTCGGCGACACGCTCGTCGTCGCGGCACCCGACGAGATCCGCTCATGGGTCGCCGACCGCTTCGCGCACGTCCTGCAGGCCTGCGCCGCGACGGTCCTCGGGCCGCAGGCGATCGTCGACGTCGTCGCAACCGGCGCCCCCGTGGCCGATGCGATCGCCTGCCCCGACGCCGGCGTGACCGCGCGCGGCCCAGGCGGGACGGAACCTGAGTTTCATCCCAAGCTCACGTTCGACCAGTTCGTCATCGGCGACTCCAACCGCTTCGCCCACGCCGCCGCCCTCGCCGTCGCCGAGATGCCCGGGCAGGCCTACAACCCGCTCTTCCTCTACGGCCCGCCCGGCCTCGGCAAGACGCACCTGCTGCACGCCGTCGGCAACTACGTGCGCACGCACGGAGGCGGCCTGCGCGTGCGCTTGACGACGGCTGAGCGCTTCACGAACGAGTTCATCGCCGCCGTGCAGACGCAGGGCACGGAGAACTTCAAGGCGCGCTACCGCGAGACCGACGTCCTGCTCATCGACGACGTCCAGTTTCTCGAGCGCAAGGTCAAGACCGAGGAGGAGTTCTTCCACACCTTCAACGCCCTCTACGAGACTGGTAGCCAGCTCGTTCTCACGTCCGATCGGCTGCCCGCCGACATGGCTGCGCTCGAGGCGCGCCTGCTCGAGCGCTTCCAGGCCGGCCTCGTCGCCGAGATCAAGGCGCCAGACTTCGCCACGCGGCTGACGATCCTGCGCAAGCGCGTCCAGCACGATGCCGTCGAGCTGCCGGACGAGGGCGCCCTGCACGCGATCGCACACCGCATCATCACCAACGCCCGCGCGCTCGAAGGCGCCTGGATCCGAATCGTGGCATACCACTCGCTCACCGACCGGCCGATCGACGCGGCGCTCGCCGACGAGGTCCTCGCCGGCCTGTATCCCGCGCCTCGTGCGGCCGCGCGCCGTGAGACCCCGACGATCGAGCGCGTCCAGGAGCTCACCTGCGCCGCCTTCGACGTGCGCCGCGAGGAGCTCCTCTCCACCGCACGCAGCGGACGGGTCGCCTGGGCGCGTCAGGTCGCGATGTACCTCGCGCGGCGCCATACCGGCGCGTCGCTGCCGGCGATCGGCGAGCGCTTTGGCGGCCGCAACCACACGACCGTCATGTACGCCTGTCGCAAGGCCGGCGAGCGGCTTGCCGCGGATCCCACTGCACGGGCCCTTGTGCAGGATCTCGAACGGCGCCTCGGCGAGGGCCGCGACGACCGTGCCAACTGACACACTCTCCACAGCTTCGCATCGTCAGCACCTCGGCAACTCCGCGCATCCTGCGTCAAAACGATCGCTTCTGAACATCTCCACATGCCTTATGACTCCGACCTTCTCTAAGCGGTTCTCATCGTGAAGTTCTCGACGTCGTGCACGGACCTGCTCGCGCAGCTTGCTGTCGTCTCTCGTGTCGCCTCCACCCGTAGCGCGGTGCAGGCGCTCGCCGGCGTCCAGCTCAGCGCGTTGGCGGACGGCGCGGAGCTGCGGGCCACCGACATGGAGGTCGGGCTGCGGGTTCCGCTCGAGGCCGAGGTCGAGCGCGAGGGCACCGTCGTGTTGCCGGCGCGCCTCATCCTCGATGTGGCGCGGTCGCTGCCCGGCGCCGAGGCGACGTTCGAGTTGCGTCCCGCCGAGCAGGACGTCGAAGTGGTCTCGGGCGCCGCCACGTTCCACATCCGCACGTTGCGCGCCGAGGACTTCCCGCCGCTGCCCGAGCCCGGCGGCGACAACGTCGTCGCGGTGCCGGCCGCGGCATTCGTCGCGACGATCAACCGTGTGGCGCGATCGGCCTCGCGCGACGAGACGCGCCCGATCCTCACCGGCATCCTCGTCTCGGCCTCCGGTGACGAGCTGCGGATGGTCGCCACCGACTCCTACCGCCTGAGCGTCAAGGAGACCAGGCTCGAGGCTCCGCTGGAGGGGGGGTTCGAGGCCAACGTGCCGGCCCGCGCACTGCAGGAGCTCGCCCGCATCGCCCAGGCGACCGAAGCGGCGACGCTCACCGTTTCGGTGCGCTCGAACCAGATCGTCTTCGAGGTCGGCGGCGACGTGCTGTCGTCGCGCCTGATCGATGGTCAGTTCCCGAACTATCGCCAGCTGCTGCCCGACGCCTTCGAGCACGAGCTGACCCTGACGGCCGGTGAGTTGACCGAGGTCGTGCGCCGCGTCAGCCTCATGGCGCAGAAGAACGCACCGCTGCGCTTGCAGTTTCAGGAGGGCGAGCTGACGGTGTCCGCGCAGACGCCCGACGTCGGCGAGGCGCGCGAGATGCTGCCGGTGCCGTTCGCCGGCGAACCGTTCGAGATCGGCTTCAATCCCGAGTTCCTGCGCGACGGCCTCGAGAGCGCCGACGGCGGCGACCTCGTGCTCAAGCTCATCAGCCCGCTGCGGCCGGGCCTGATCGAGTCCGCCGACGACAGCGGCTTTCTGTACCTGATCATGCCGATCAGGCTCAACGTGTAATCCGACCCTCACCCGACCCCGCCCCCAAACCACCTGCTGCCGGATGCTCGTCACGTGCCTGCGCCTGCGCGACTTTCGTAGCTACGAGCGCGCCGACGTCGAGCTTGGCGCGGGCCTGACGGTCGTCCACGGACGCAATGGCGCAGGCAAGACGAACCTTCTCGAGGCGCTGTACTTCGGCTGCACGGGGCGCTCCTGCCGGACGTCCAACGAGCGCGAGGTCGTGCGCTTCGACGCGACCACAACGCGTGTGGAGGTCGACCTGCGCGACGCGGAGGGCCGCGCGCGCGCGCTGGCCGTCGGCTTGACGCCGGGCGAGGCGAAGCGCCTGCAGGCCGACGGCGCGCTCGTCGAGCGCCTCGTCGACGTCGCGATGCGCCCGCTCGTCTGCGTCTTCATGCCCGACCGCCTCGAGCTCATCAAGGGCCCGCCGGCATTGCGGCGCTCGCACGTCGATCAGGTGATCGCGGCGAGCTGGCCGGTCCGCAGCGCGACGCGGCGCGCGTACGGCCGCGCGCTGGCGCAGCGCAACGCGTTGCTGGCGGGAATCCGCAGCGGACGGACCTCGCGCGGTTCGCTGCCCGCGTGGGACGCCGAGCTCGCCCGCCACGGGATCGCCCTGCGCGACGACCGGGCCGCCGCGATCGAGCTGCTCGGGCCGCGCTTCACCGTGCTCGCCGAGGCGCTCGGGCTGGGGACCGGCGCCGAGCTGCGCTACCGGCCCCGCAGCCGCGCAAGCGACGCAGCCGAACTCGCGGCGGAGCTCGCCGAGCGCGTCGACTCCGACCTCGAGCGCGGCTTCACGGGGCACGGGCCGCACCGCGACGACATCGCGCTGCTGCGCGGCGGGCGCGAGCTGCGCGCCTACGGCTCGCAGGGAGAGCAGCGCCTCGCGCTCCTGTCGCTGCTGCTGGCCGAGCGCGAGGCGCTGGCGCAGGCGCGCGCGACGATGCCGCTGATGCTGCTCGACGACGTCATGAGCGAGCTCGACCCCGATCGCCGGGCGATGCTCGCCGACCTGCTGCGCGGGGCCGGGCAGAGCGTCATCACGACCACCGACCTTGCCCACGTGCCCGGCGCGGAGGCGCCGAACGTGACGCGCCTGGCGGTGGCCGGTGGCGCCGTGTTGCGCGATGCGGCAGCCGCGGCATGACGGCGGGCGCTCATCGGCGGTCGCCGGCCGCGCTCGACGCGATCGACTGCCGCTCACGATGAGGCGACGAGCGCCGCGGCCGATCGGTGACGCGATCGATGCGCTCACGCAGCGCCTCGCCCCGGCGACGCTGCTGGCCGACGTCCAGCGCGTATGGGAGCAGGCCGCGGGACCGGTGATCGCGCGGGCCGCGCAGCCCGTCTCCGAACGCGAGGGGATCGTGACCGTGCTGTGCACGTCTGCCGTCTGGATGCAGGAGATCGACCTCATGGGGCCGGTCCTCGTGGACGCGCTCAACGGCGCGCTGGGCGCCGATCGGGTGCGATCGGTGCGCTGCGTTGCGACGTCCGGCCGGCACCGTTCGAACTGACGACCGGGTACCGCCCGCCGCTCCCGCGAGCGGCGCCCTCCGCCGCCGGTCACGAGGCCGCCGAGATCCCCCCTTATTAGTGGCGATTTGCAGGTCTTTTGTCACATTCGGAAGGCCAGGTCCGTGACGCCCTTGTGCTATCCTTATGGCAACCAGTTGCACCCGCCCCGGCGCGTCTTTCGCATGACGTGATACCGGGGCTTCTTCACGTATTCGGAGGTTTGGTGGCGAAGGACGACAACAAGCTCGACGGCCGCACCGGCGCGGGCTCATACGACGCACAAGACATCACCGTCCTCGAGGGCCTCCAGGCCGTTCGCAAGCGACCCGGCATGTATATCGGCTCGACCGGCGTGCGCGGCCTGCACCACCTCGTCTACGAAGTCGTCGACAACTCCGTCGACGAGGCGCTCGCCGGCCACTGCAGCCGCGTCGACGTCACGATCCATCCGGACAACTCCGTCACGGTCTCCGACGACGGCCGCGGCATCCCCGTCGGCACGATGGAGAAGGAGGGGCGCTCGGCGCTCGAGGTCGTGCTCACGGTGCTGCACGCCGGCGGCAAGTTCGGTGACGGTGGCGGCTACAAGGTCTCCGGCGGCCTGCACGGCGTCGGCGTCTCGGTCGTCAACGCCCTGTCGGAGCTGCTCGAGGTCGAGGTGCGCCGCGAGGGGCATGTCTGGCGCCAGACGTACGAACGCGGCGTGCCGCAGGCGCCGATCGCGCGCGGGGAGGCAACCGAGGAGACCGGCACGAAGATCACGTTCCTGCCCGACGGCGACATCTTCGAGACCACCGACCTCGACTTCTCGGTGCTCGAGCAGCGCCTGCGCGAGACCGCGTTTCTGACCCGAAGCCTGCGGATCAACATCGACGACGAGCGCGGGGAGAAGGCGTCGGCGTCGTTCAAGTACGACGGCGGCATCGAGGACTTCGTGCGCTACCTCAACGCCAACAAGGAGTCCATCGGCCGCAAGGTCGTCTTCTTCGAGGGCGACAGCGACGAGGGCGCAGTCGAGGTCGCGATGCAGTGGAACACGACCTACCAGGAGTCGGTGTTCTCGTTCGCCAACAACATCAACACGCACGAGGGCGGCTCGCACCTGTCGGGCTTCAGATCGGCCCTGACGACGGTGCTCAACCGCTACGCGCGCTCGCGCGGGCTGCTCAAGGAGAAGGACGACAACCTCACGGGCGAGGACGTCCGCGAGGGGCTGACCGCCGTCATCTCCGCCAAGCTCACCGACCCGCAGTTCGAGGGCCAGACCAAGACGAAGCTCGGCAACCCCGGCATGGAGGGCTTCGTTCGCTCGATCGTCTACGACCGCCTGACGGAGTTTCTCGAGGAGAACCCGACCCAGGCGAAGGCGATCATCGAGAAGGCCGTCTCCGCCGCGCGGGCCCGGGAGGCGGCGCGGAAGGCGCGCGACCTGACGCGGAAGAAGAGTGCCCTCGAGACGGGGGTCCTCCCCGGCAAGCTCGCCGATTGCTCGATGAACAACCCCTCGGCCTCGGAGATCTACATCGTCGAGGGCGACTCCGCCGGCGGCTCGGCCAAGCAGGGCCGCGACCGGGGCTACCAGGCGATCCTCCCCCTCAAGGGAAAGATCCTCAACGTGGAGCGCGCCCGCTTCGACAAGGTGCTCTCGAACGAGGAGATCCGCGCGATCATCACCGCTATCGGCACCGGCATCGGGGATGACGAGTTCGACCTCGGCCGGGCGCGCTACCACAAGCTCATCCTCATGACCGACGCCGACGTCGACGGCGCGCACATCCGCACCCTCGCGCTGACGCTGCTGTTTCGCGAGATGCCCGAGCTCATCGAGGCCGGCTACGTCTACATCGCCAAGCCGCCGCTGTACAAGCTCAAGCAGGGCTCCAACGAGCGCTACGTCGAGAAGGACTCCGAGCTCGAGCAGATCCTGCTCTCCGACAAGCTCGAGAAGATGCTCGTCCTCGACCGCGACGGAACGCAGTTCAAGCTCACCGAGCCGCGCTGGCAGCGCTTCTCGCGCCTGCTCAAGCAATACGAGGGCTGGTCGTCGACGCTGCGCGCCGAATACGGCTCGGACGTCGTCATCTTCCTCGAGGAGTCCGGCGTGCTCGACGAGCAGATCTCGACCGGCGCCGGGGCGCTGGAGCTCATCGCGCGCTCGCAGATCGAGAACGCCCCCTACGAGACCTCGCTCGTGGGCCAGGACGAGGTGAACATCACGGTGCGCGCCGTCGAGAACAAGACCGGCCTCGCCCGCGAGCTGCTCATCCCGCGCCGCCTGTTCGACGCGCAGGACCTGCGCAACTTCACCCGCGTGCACGGCCAGCTCACCGAACTCGCCGGCCGCGCGCCGTTCACCGTGAAGCTCGGCGACACCACCGAGGACGCGCCCTCGTTCCACGTGCTGCGCGAGGCGGTGCTGCAGGTCGCGCAGAAGGGGATCACCCTGCAGCGCTTCAAGGGGCTCGGTGAGATGAACGCCGCACAGCTGCGCGACACGACGATGGATCCGGCCACCCGCACGCTTGCGCAGGTCGGTATCGAGGACGCCGCGCAGGCGGACCTCATCTTCTCGACGCTGATGGGCGACATGGTCGAGCCGCGCCGCCAGTTCATCGAGGACAACGCCCGCCTCGTCGCCAACCTGGACGTCTAGCGGTGCTCCGTCTCATGCCGCTCCACCTGATTTGCCGGGCCCCCCGACACGAGACGGAGCGTTAGATGTCCTCGATCGACATCCTCGGCGGCGGCAACGTCGAACCACGCGCGCTCGAGGACGAGATGCGCTCCGCGTATCTCGACTACGCGATGTCGGTCATCGTCGGGCGTGCGCTGCCCGACGTGCGCGACGGGCTGAAGCCCGTCCACCGCCGCGTGCTGTTCTCGATGTCGGAGAACGGCCTCGGCCCGACCCGGCCCTACCGCAAGTGCGCCTCGATCGTCGGCGACGTGATGGGCAACTATCACCCCCACGGCGACTCGGCGATCTACGACGCTCTCGTGCGCCTCGCGCAGGACTTCTCGATGCGCTACGAGCTCATCGACGGCCAGGGCAACTTCGGCTCGATCGATGACGACCCGCCGGCCGCGATGCGCTACACCGAGGCCCGCCTCGCGCGGATGGCGATGGAGATGCTGCGCGATCTCGACGCCGACACCGTCGACTTCGTCCCCAACTACGACGGGCGCAAGCAGGAGCCCGTCGTGCTGCCGGCGCGCTTCCCGAACCTCCTCGTCAACGGCTCGTCGGGGATCGCCGTCGGCATGGCGACGAACATCCCGCCGCACAACCTCCGCGAGGTCGTCTCCGCGGTCGTCGCCTACATCGACGACCCCGCCCTGGACAGGATGGATCCCGGTGCGGCCGCGGCCGCGCTCATGCGCCACATGCCGGGCCCCGACTTCCCGACCGGCGGCATCATCCTCGGCCGCCAGGGGATGCTCGACGCCTACGAGAGCGGCCGCGGGCGGGTGCGCGTGCGCGGCAAGGCGCACACCGAGGACATCGGCCGCGGGCGTGAGGCGATCATCATCACCGAGCTGCCCTACGCCGTGAAGAAGGGCGGCGACAACGGCCTGGTGATGAAGCTCGCCGAGCTCGTGCGCGAGAAGAAGATCACCGGGATCGCGGACCTCGAGGACCATTCCTCCGAGCGCGGCGGGATGCGCGTCGTGGTCACGCTCAAGCGCGACGAGATCCCCGAGGTCGTCCTCAACCAGCTCTACAAGCACACCGCGCTGCAGACGACGTTCGGGGTCAACATGGTCGCCCTCGTCGACGGCGTGCCGCGCACGCTCTCGCTGCAGGCGGTCATCCGCCACTACGTCCACCACCAGCGCGAGATCATCGTGCGGCGCACGAAGCACGAGCTGGGCGTCCTCGAACGCCGCGTGCACGTGCTCGAGGGCCTGCTCATCGCGCTCGACAACCTCGACGCGATCATCGAGCTCATCCGCGCCTCGCGCGACCGTGAGAACGCGCGCAACGAGCTGGTCGCGCGCTTCGCGCTGACCGAGATCCAGGCGTCGGCGATCCTCGACCTGAGGTTGTCGCAGCTCACCGCCCTCGAGGCCGGCGCGATCAAGACCGAGCACGATGACAAGGTCGAGCGGATCGGCGAGCTGCGCGAGTTCCTCGGCTCCGAGGCGCGCGTCTACGCGATCATCCGCGAGGAGCTCGAGGAGATCGCCGAGCGCTTCGGCGACGAGCGGCGCACGCTGATCACCGACTCCGAGGACGAGATCGGCATCGAGGACCTGATCCCCGAGCAGCAGATGGTGATCACGATCACGAAGTCCGGCTACATCAAGTCGCTGCCGCTGACGACGTACCGCGCGCAGCAGCGCGGCGGGCGCGGCGTGACCGGGATGGACATGAAGGACGGCGACTACATCGAGCACCTCTTCGTGACGTCCTCGCACGACTACCTGCTGTTCTTCTCCAACCGCGGAAAGGTCTATCGCTCGAAGGTCTACGAGCTGCCGGAGGCATCGCGCACGGCGAAGGGCCGCGCGCTCGTCAACGTCCTGCCGCTGCGTGAGAACGAGCGAATCCAGTCCGTGCTCTCGACGCGCGACTTCAGCGAGGGCCGCTACGTCGTCTTCGCGACCAAGCGCGGCGTCGTCAAGAAGACCGAGCTCGAGGCCTACAACACGCCGATCAAGGCCGACGGCATCATCGCGATCAACATCCGCGACGACGACGAGCTCGTCAGCGTGCGCCGCACGAGCGGCGAGGACGACATCCTGATGGTCTCGCGCAAGGGCCAGGCCGTGCGCTTCAAGGAGTCCGACGTGCGCTCGATGGGGCGCGACACGTCGGGCGTGCGCGGGATGAACGTCGATCAGCCCGACAACGAGGTGCTCGTCATGGACGTCGCGCGCGACGACCAGGAGCT
>JAHWJM010000074.1 GCA_019348435.1 Actinomycetota bacterium | reverse complement strand
TACCCCGCACGGCGGGGGAGGACCCGGCTCGGGGCCGCTGGCGGTGTCCGAACGGCTCGAACGGTTCCTGCCGTCGCCGGTCCTGGCGCCGCCGGCGCAGGAGGGAGATCGGTGGCGGTGGGATCACGACCGGCCCGACTCGATCGGCCGGATCCATTCGTTCCATGGCAACTTCGGCATCAACGTCCGGGCGTATGCATACCTGCGGTCGCTCGGAGCCGACGGGCTGCGCCTCGTCGCGCAGACCTCCACGACGTTGACGCCCGGCCGTCGCGGGCGCCTGACGTTTCGCGTCGTCGACGAGCGCGGCGCGACGCTGCGCGACTTCGAGGTCGAGCAGGCGCGTCGCATGCACCTCATCGTCGTGCGCCGCGACCTGCGCCGCTTCCAGCACCTGCATCCCGCACAGGACGCCACGGGCGCGTGGTCGACGGCGCTCACGCTGCCCGACGCCGGTGTCTACCACGCCTTCGCCGACTTTCGCAGCGGCGGCGAGCGCAAGACGCTCGGGCTCGACCTCTTCGCGGGCGGGCACTTCGAGCCGCTCGCCCTGCCGCCGGCCGCCGGCGTCGCGCGGGTCGACGGCTACGACGTCAGCCTGGCCGCGCGCGGCACCCGCGAGCATCCGCAGCTGCACTTCGCGGTCAGCCGCGACGGCACGCCGGTGCACGACCTGCAGCCCTACCTCGGCGCCCGCGGGCACCTCGTCATGCTGCGCGCCGGCGACCTCGCCTACGAGCACGTCCACCCGCTGAGCGGCGACGACCTCGCCTTCGAGACCGCCGACGTCGCGCCCGGCACCTACCGGCTCTTCCTCCAGTTTCGCCACGGCGGCGAGGTCCGGACCGCGGCCTTCACCCGGACGGTGACGCGATGACCGAGCACCTCGAGCTGCCGATCAGCGGCATGACCTGCGCGTCCTGCGCGACGCGGGTCGAGAAGCAGCTCAACCGCCTCGACGGCGTCGAGGCGACGGTGAACTACGCCACCGAGCGCGCGTCGGTCGCGTTCGCGCCCGACGCACCGACCACGCCCGAGGACGTCGTCGCGGCGGTCGAGCACGCCGGTTACGAGGCGCTCCTGCCGTCGACGCAGGGCCACGCCCACGTCCAGCACGACCCCGTCGACGCGCTGCGCCGGCGCCTCGTCTTCGCGGCGGTCGCCACCGTGCCCCTGCTGGTGCTGGGGATGATCCCGCCGCTGCAGTTCGACAACTGGCAGTGGATCTCGCTGCAGCTCGCCACGCCGGTGCTCGTCTGGTGCGCGCTGCCGTTTCATCGCGCCGCGTGGATGAACCTGCGCCACGGCACGGCGACGATGGACACGCTCATCTCGCTCGGCATCACCGCCGCCTGGACGTGGTCGGTCATCTCGCTGCTGTTCCTCGGCGCCGGCGATCCGGGTATGCGCCACGAGCTTTCCCTCGTGCCCGAGCGCGGCGGGCCCGCCGGCGATGTGTACTTCGAGGTCGTCGGCGTCGTCGTCACGTTCCTGCTGGCCGGGCGCTGGTTCGAGGCGCGCGCGAAGCGCAGCGCGGGCGCCGCGCTGCGCGCGCTGCTCGAGCTCGGCGCCAAGGAGGTCTCGATCCTCGACGCCGACGGCGTCGAGCACCGCATCCCGGTCGAGGAGCTGAAGGTCGACCATCGCTTCGTCGTCCGTCCGGGCGAGAAGATCGCGACCGACGGCGTCGTCTACAAGGGGACCTCGGCGATCGACCGTTCGCTGCTGACCGGCGAGAGCGTGCCCGTCGAGGTCCACCCCGGCGAGACGGTCACGGGCGCGACGGTCAACGTCGGCGGCGGGCTGCTGATCGTGCGCGCGACGCGCGTCGGCGCCGACACCGCGCTGGCCCAGATCGGCCGCCTCGTGACCGAGGCGCAGACCGGCAAGGCGCCCGTGCAGCGCCTCGCCGACCGCATCGCCGGCGTCTTCGTGCCCGTCGTGCTCGCGATCGCCGCGGCGACGCTCGGCTTCTGGATCGGCGCGGGCGACAGCGGCCTCGCCTTCGCCGCGGCGGTCGCCGTGCTGATCATCGCCTGCCCCTGCGCGCTCGGCCTCGCGACGCCGACCGCGCTGCTCGTCGGCACCGGCCGCGGGGCGCAGCTCGGCGTGCTCATCCGCGGGCCGGAGATCCTCGAGTCGACGCGGCGCGTCGACACGATCGTCATCGACAAGACCGGAACGGCGACCACCGGCAAGATGAGCCTGCAGGAGCTGAAGGTCGCCGACGGGGTCAGCGAGGCGCAGGCGCTGTGGCTCGTCGGGGCGCTGCAGAACGGCTCCGAGCACCCGATCGGGCGCGCGATCGCGGCCGCCGCGCGCGAGCTGGAGGCGGCGCCCGCACCGGTGGAGGACTTCGCCAACCGCCCCGGGCTCGGCGTCCAGGGAACCGTCGCCGGGCGCGCCATCATCGCCGGGCGGCCGGCGCTGCTCGAGAGCGCCGATCCGTCGCTCGCCCTGCCGCCCGAGCTCGAGCGCGCCCGCACCGCCGCCGAGGCCGAGGGCCGCACCGCGATCGCCGCGAGCTGGGACGGCGCGGCGCGGGCGCTGTTCGTCGTCGCCGACCGCATCAAGCCGTCCTCGCGCGAGGCGGTCCGGCGGCTGCGCGAGCTGGGGCCTGCGCACGGTCCTGCTCACCGGCGACAACGAGGCCACCGCCCGCGCGGTCGCCACCCAGGTGGGCATCGACGACGTGATCGCCGAGGTCCTGCCCGCCGACAAGGCCGCCGTCGTCGAGCGCCTGCAGGCAGAGGGGCGCGTCGTGGCGATGGTCGGCGACGGCGTCAACGACGCGCCGGCGCTCGCGCAGGCCGACCTGGGGATGGCGATCGGCACCGGCACGGACGTCGCGATCGAGGCCTCCGACATCACGCTCGTCTCCGGTGACCTGCGGCTCGCCGCCGACGCGCTGCGCCTCTCGCGGCGCACGCTGCGCACGATCAAGTCCAACCTCTTCTGGGCCTTCGCCTACAACGTCGCGGCGCTGCCGCTCGCCGCCGCCGGGCTGCTCAACCCGATGATCGCGGGCGTCGCGATGGCGGCATCAAGCGTCTTCGTCGTCGCCAACTCGCTGCGGCTGCGGGGCTTTCGCCCCCAGCGCGACCGCGCCCGCGCCCGAGCCGGCGTCAGCCCTGCGGGCGGCCCTGCTGCTCAGCCCGGCTGACGGCGATCTCCGTCACCGCCGCGCCGACGTAGGCCGCCTCGTACGTCGCGAGCTGGTGCTTCAGATCGGCCATGTAGGCAGGATCGTTGTCGAGGCCGATCGCGACGGCGAGCTCGTGCTCCATCCGAAGCAGGTCGAGGTGCTGGCGGACGTCGGCCGGGTCCTGGGGGTGCATGACGCAAATCTTGCCCGCCGTCGGTTCGGCCAAACATTGATCACGAACCGGGCGCCAATCGGCATACTCTCAGCGTGTCCTGCCGTCGCACGACGTCCTTCGGCCTGATCTCGGCCGTCTGCGTCGCCTCCGCCTTCGCGCTCTCCTCCTGCGGCGGCGCGGACGCAACGAGCAGCGCCAGCGCCAGCGCCGGCGCCGCAGCGCCCGCGATCGAGCCGCTGCCGACGGAGGAACTCGCGCCACTCCCCGAGCCCGCTGCCGAGGCGGAGCCGACGGGCGATGCCGCGGCACCGGTGACGGAGGAGCCGCCGGCTGCCGCGCGGACTGCGCCGGCGCGGGTGGCCGGCCAGCGGGTCAGCGTCCCCGGCTGGGCCGATGTGCTGCTGTCGACGGCGCCGCTCGCGCGGCCGGGGAACTCCACGCCCGACCAGGACTGACGGCGCTGCTGCGCGTCCTGCTGGTGGTGGTCGTCGGGAGCGCCCGCGTGCTGTTCGGGCTGCGCATCGTCGACGACGAGGCAGAGCGGCCGCGTCGCGCTCGCTCGCTCGAGCCAGCCAAGCACCGCCTCCTCGAGCCGCAGCCGCTCGTCGGCCGCATCCAGCGGGGCCGGCGGCGGGATCCGCGGCACGACCGTCCGCAGTCCCGGCGCAAGGCGCGCGAGCGGCGCGGCGCCGGCGTCGAGCTGCTGGCCCATGAGCTGCGGCGCGAGCTCGACGACCGTGACCTCGACGCCGCACGAGCGCAGGCCGGCGGCCGCCTCGAGGCCGAGCAGGCCGCCGCCGACGACGACCGCGCGCGTTCCGCGCGGCGTGGCGGCGAGCGCGTCGGCGTCGCGCCAGGTGCGAAAGACGCCGACGTGGGGGAGCTCGGCGCCGGGCACCGGCGGGACGAACGCGCGCGAGCCCGTGGCCAGCACGAGTGCGTCGTAGGGGTGGCGCCCGCCGGCCTCGTCGACGACCGCGCGCGCCTCGAGGTCGAGCGCGCTCGCGCTGCAGCCGCCGCGCAGGTCGACGCCGTGCGCCCCATACCACGCCAGCGGGCGCAGCTCGAGCTCGCCCGGCCCGCAGGTGCGCGCGAGCAGCTTGGACAGCAGCACGCGGTTGTAGGACGGGCCCGGCTCCTCGCCGAGCATCACGATCCTCCAGTGCTCGGCCGGCCGCCGCCGCAGCGCCTCCTCGACGACGGCGAGGCCCGCCATCCCGGTCCCGACGACGACGAGCCGCGTGGGCGCGGCGGGAGCCCGGCGGCGCACCGGCTCGTCCCGGCGGCGCAGCGGCTCCAGGCGCACCGCCACGACCTTCAGCTCGGGCTGGGCGGAGGTCGGATCGACGGCGGCGATCGTCAGCGCGTTGAGCGCGCCCGCGCCGGCGGGCGCCCGCAGCGCGCCCCAGTGAAACGGCGCGAAGGCGACGCCGCGCGGCAGCGTGTCGTCGAGCGCGACGAGCACCCGCAGCTCCCCGCGGCGCGAGACGACGCGCACGAGCTCGCCGTCGTCGAGGCCCGCGGCGGCGGCGTCGAGCGGATGGCAGGACAGCGCCGGCTCGCCCGCCGCCGCGCACAGCGCGGGCGAGTGGCCGGTGCGCGTCATCGTGTGCCACTGGTCGGCGACGCGGCCGGTCGTGAGCAGCAGCGGGAAGTCGTGATCGGGCGGCTCGGCGGGCGCCGCGTGCGGCGTCGGGGCAAAGCGCGCGCGGCCGTCGGCCGTGGGGAAGCGGCCGTCCTCGTAGAGGCGCACCGTGCCCTCGTGCTCGCCGACCGGCAGCGCCGGGCACGGCCACTGGATACCGCCCTCGCGACGCAGGCGCTCGTGTGAGACGCCGGTCATGTCGCAGGGACGGCCCGCGGTGCAGGCGGCGAACTCGTCGAACACGGCCGCGCTGTCGCGCCAGGCGAACGCCTCGCCGTAGCCGAGGTGGCGGGCCAGCCCGGCGACGATCTCCCAGTCCGGCTTCGCCTCGCCCGGCGGCGCCACGGCCCGACGGACGAGGCCGATCCGTCGCTCCGAGCTCGTCATCGCGCCCTGCTTCTCCGGCCAGGCGGCGGCCGGCAGCACGGCGTGAGCCAGGGCGGACGTCTCGGTCGGGTGGTGCGGGTCCTGGACGACGACGAGCTCGGCGCGCTCGAGGGCGGCGCGCGCCCGCTGGCCGTCGGGTAGCGACACGAGCGGGTTGGTCGCCATGACCCACACGGCCTTGACCCGGCCGCTCTCGAGCGCATCGAAGAGCTCGACGGCGGGCAGCCCCGGCGTCGGGGAGATCCGCCCGGCCGGCACGCCCCAGTGCTGCTCCATCGCGGCGCGGTCGGCGGCAACCTCGACCTTGCGGTAGCCCGGCAGCAACTGCGACAGGCCGCCGGTCTCGCGCCCGCCCATCGCGTTGGGCTGGCCCGTGAGCGACAGCGGCCCGCTGCCGCGGCGGCCGATCTGCCCGCTGGCGAGGCAGAGGTTGATCAGCGCCCGGTTCTTCAGCGTGCCGACGGTCGACTGGTTGGCGCCCATCGACCACAGCGCCATCGCCGCGCCGGCGCCGGCGAAGCGGTGAGCGGCCTGCTCGATCAGCGGCGCAGGCACGTCGCAGACGGCCGCGGCGCGCTGCGGCGGCCATGCGTCGGCGACGGCCCGCGCCTGCTCCCAGCCGGTCGTGTGGCGCGCGACGAAGTCCTCGTCGACGAGCCCGTCGCGCTGCACGACGTGCAGCAGCGCGCTGAGCAGCGCGAGGTCCGTGCCCGGGCGCACGGGGAGATGCAGATCAGAGCCGCGCGCGGTCTGCGTCCGACGCGGGTCGGCGCAGATGACGAACGCGCCCTCCGCCTGGCGATCGCGAATCCGCGACCAGAGGATCGGATGGCAGGCGGCCGTGTTGGTCCCGAGCAGCAGAAGGCAGTCGGCGAGCGCGATGTCCGCGTAGGCGGGCGGCGGCCCGTCGAAGCCGAACGCGCCGGTGTAGCCCGCCACCGCCGAGGACATGCACAGGCGGGAGTTCGAGTCGACGTTGTTCGTTCCGAGAAAGCCCTTGGCGAGCTTGTTGATCGCGTAGTAGTCCTCGGTCAGCAGCTGCCCGGAGATGTAGAAGCCGATCGAGTCCGGACCATGCTCTCCGACGATCGCCCGCAGACGCCCGGCCAGGGTCGCCAGCACGTCCTCCCAGCCGACGGGCTCGAAGCGGGCGTCGCGCTCGGCGCGCCAGAGCGGGGTGGTTGCGCGGTCGGGCGCGTGGACCGCGAACGGCAGGCCGAGCGGCTTGCGGCAGGTGCGCCCGCGGTTGGCGGGGTGCTTCGGGTCGCCGCGGACCGCCTTCAGGTGGCCGTCGTCATCGACGTCGGCCAGCAGGCCGCAGCCGACGCCACAGTACGGGCACTGGGTCGGGGTGGTCTGCACTGCCTCGCACGGTGGTGGGAGGCGGTTTCCCGAACACGTCGTTTCGATGAACGCTCTGTGAACTCGGGCTGCCGACCCACGCGCGCCACCCGGCTGAGTGCACGGCACCGTCGTGATCCGCCGCGCGCCCAGCTCCGTAGCGCTCTGAGGAGTGCTGACAACACAACGAGGGGGTTGGTCATGAAAATCGCGAACATCGGCTTCGCGCTGCTCGCGATCTGCGCCGTCATGGTCGTCGTGATGGTCGTCGCCGTCGGCTTCGGCTCGTCGGTGTGACGCGGTCGCGCCCGTAGATCACTCGCCGGTGAGCTCGGGCGGCAGCGCCTGCGGGCCGTCCGGGTACAGCCGCGCGAGCTGGTCGGCCGTCATCTCGAGCGTGTTGGCGAGCTCGGGTGGCGTGCCGACGACGAGCCACAGCGCGTCGCCGTCGGTGTCGTTGAACACCTGGCGCACGTCCTCGGGCTCGACGAGCACGCTCGAGTACTGCGCCAGCGTGAGCGGCTCGTCGTCGCCGATCCGCATCCGCCCGGTGCCCTCGAGCACGACGTAGAGCTCGGTCTGCGTCGTGTGGCGGTGCTTCGTCGACGCCTGGCCGGGCATCAGGCGCCAGAAGCGCGCGGCGAGCGGGGCGGCCTCGAGCTGCTTGCCGAGGTCGCAGTTGAGCACGCCCATCTGATTGGACGGGCGCCACTGCGCGTCGGCGGCGTGGAGGATGCGAGCGCCCACGGCCGGATCCTACGGCGTGGCTTGACGACCCGCCCGAGTGGCGGGTGAGGTTGGACCAAGGGCTAAAGACACGCTCCCGGGCTGGCCGTACGGTCCAAGGCGTGACCTCTGCCAGGCAAGAATTCGTGCTGCGCACGGTCGAGGAGCGGGGCGTGAAGTTCATCCGCCTCTGGTTCATCGACGTGCTGGGCCTTCTGAAGAGCATCTCGATCCCGGTCTCCGAGCTGGAGTCGGCGCTACAGGACGGCGTGGGCCTCGACGGGTCGTCGCTGGAGGGCGCCGCGCGGCTGCGCGAGCACGACGTCATCGCCCGTCCGGACCCGCGCACGTTCCAGGTCCTGCCGTGGCGGCCGGACTCGATCGTCGCGCGGATGTTCTGCGACGTGCGCCGGCCCGACGACGGGCCGTTCGGCGGCGACTCGCGGGCGACCCTGCGGCGCGCCCTCGAGCACGCCTCCACGCTGGGCTACACGATGCAGGTCGGCTGCGAGCTCGAGTTCTTCATCTTCGCGCCGCTGGGCTCCAACGGCGCGAAGCCGACGACGCTCGACGACGGCGCGTACTTCGACCTGACGCCGCTCGACGTCGGCAGCGACTTTCGCCGTCGGACGATCGACTACCTCGAGCAGATGGGGATCCCGGTCAAGGCGTCGCACCACGAGGTCGCGCCCTCGCAGCACGAGATCCAGCTCGCGCACACCGATGCGCTGTCGATGGCCGACGCCGTCACCACGTTCCGCCTCGCGGTCAAGGAGGCCGCGCACGAGCTCGGCGCCTACGCGACGTTCATGCCCAAGCCGCTGGCCGAGCACCCCGGCAGCGGGATGCACCTGCACATCTCGCTCTTCAAAGGCGATCGCAACTCCTTTCACGACCCCGACCCCCACGCCCCGCTGTCGCCGACCGGCCGGGCCTTTCTCGCGGGCGTCCTCGCCCACGCCGGCGAGCTGACCGCGGTGACGAACCAGTGGATCAACTCCTACCGGCGCCTGGCCACCGGCTTCGAGGCGCCCGACTACGTGAGCTGGACGCGCCGCGGCGCCGCCGCGCTCGTGCGCGTGCCGTCACGCCGCGCCGGCCGCGCGGAGAGCACGCGCTTCGAGCTGCGCTCACCCGACCCGGCCTGCAACCCGTACATGGTCCTCGCGCTCGTGCTCGCCGCCGGGCTGCGCGGAATCGAACGCGGCTACGAGCTGCAGGCGGAGTCGATCGACGACGACCCGGCCGGCGCCGCGCGACTGCCGCTGGACCTGCGTGAGGCGACCGACCGCTTCGAGGCCTCCGAGCTCGCGCGCGAGACGCTCGGCGATCGGCTCGTCGACGTCTTCGTCGCCAACAAGCGCCGCGAGCTCGACGACGAGCGGCGCACCGTCACCGAGTTCGATCGCGCCCGCTACCTGAGGCTGCTCTGACCGTGGCCGACGCCTGGATCTACGGCGACCAGGGCTCGGAGGGCACGTCGCGGCTGCTCGCCGAGCTCGGCTTCAGCCCGCACCGCGTCGCCGCCAACGGGACGCTGCGACCGCCGGAGGGCGCGTCGCGCGCCCCGGCGCTCGCGCTCGTGCTCTCCACCGGCGACGAGCAGCCGTCCTGCGCGGAGGTCTGCGCGCGCCTGGCCGCCGACGAGGAGCTCGCGGAGGTGCCGGTGATCGTCGCGCTGCCGGCCGACGGGCTGGGCGCCGGCGTGGGTGTCGCCGAGGGCCACGAGCTGCTCGTCGAGCCGTTCACAGCAGAGGAGCTGCAGGCGCGGATCGCCCGCGCCCGCCGCGTCGTCAACGGCATCGACCACGACGACATCGTCGCCCAGGTCAACGCCGCACTCGTCGACATGCCCGAGGGCGACGGACGGATCCCACGAGTCAGCCCGGCGACCGTCGGTCCGAGCCTGGCGATCGACGACGACTCGGAGCAGGTGCACCTCGCCATCGGTGGACGCTCACTGCCCCGCGAGCACGTCGACCGTGAGGCGCTCGATGTCGTCAACCACATCTTCGGCGGCGGTCTCTCGAGCCGCC